>JALEQX010000015.1 GCA_022763825.1 Oscillospiraceae bacterium
AGGATATCGAAAGAGCTTCGGATATACTCGTTTCCGACGGATTTAAAATGTCGCATGAGGGGCACGGCGTTCATATTGTTTTCGAAAAAGGGGACTGCCGTTACGAGCTTCACAGAGAGCCGTCGGGAATTCCGAACGGCGAAGCGGGCGAAATTATAAGGAAGTATTTTGACGATATTCTCGATAAATCCGTTTTGATAAACACCGATTTCGGACAGATGAAAATACCGTCGCCGTTTCACCACGGATTGATAATTCTTATGCACACGGCGCATCACATGACGGGCGAGGGACTCGGATTAAGACATATAAACGACTTTGCCGTGTTCGAAAATTCATTCGGCGAGGATGAATTCGTATCGTTGTTTTACGAAAAGCTCAACCGCGTCGGACTGTGGAAATTTACATGCATTATGACGAAAATTTCGTCGATGTTTCTCGGCGCGGACGAACGCGGATTTACAGGGGAAATTGACGAAAATATATGCGTAAATATAATGAAAGATGTGTTTTCTTCGGGTAATTTCGGTCAGAAAAACTCGGACAGGGGACACGAAGCGCTGATAATGCAGAGGGCGGGAGAAGAGAAGAAGCGTTCGAAAATCGGCAGTCTGTTTTTCAATGCAAACAGAATCGTGTATGAAAAATGGAGCATTGCAAAAAAGCTTAAATTTCTGCTGCCGATCGGCTGGCTTTTCTTCGGCGTCAGGTATTTTATACGTTCGCTTCTCGGAAAAAGACCTAAAATAAACGTTATGACCGTAACGAGCGAGGCAGGAGAGAGGCAGAAAATGTACGAGGCTCTTATGCTATATAAAACGAATGAAAAAAAATATCCTCGATAAGTTGATATGCGCATGAAGGCTGAACGCTTTCAGGCGCATTTTTTATAATATTTTTTATGATTTATGTTTACACCCGCAATCGTGATGTGTTATAATAAATTGGTTTTAAGTAAGTTAACTTATTTAATGATTATCGGAGGAATATTTTATGGCACCCGACGTTATACCTCAGGTAAAGATTTATACTCAATCAGACGGATATTACAGAATACTTGAGAATGAAAATCTTGCGCAGAGCGTAAAGACTGTCATTGACTGTGATATAGAGGGCGCGGAGTCGTATATTTTAAAAATCACCGAAAAGAGTATAATGCTCGCGTCTTCGTCAAACGAGGGACTTTTCCGCGGCTGGCAGACGCTCAAACAGCTTGCGGTGCTCGCGCCCGACGGCAAAATTGCGTGCTGCCGGATAGAGGATTCGCCGAGGTACCGTTACAGGGGCTTTATGCTCGACTCGGCAAGGCATATGCCGTCGGTAAAGCAGATAAAGAAAATGATAGACGCGGCGGCGCTTTTTAAATTCAACGTTTTTCACTGGCATATTTCAGATGACCAGGGATTCAGATTCGAAAGTAAAAAATATCCTCTGCTCAACGAGATAGGTTCGTACAGAAAAAGCTCGGATTTCGGCAAAAAGCACGTTAATGAGCGTTACGGCGGATTCTATACGAGAGAGGAAATGTCCGATATCGTAAAATACTGCCGTGACAGATTCATAACCGTTATTCCCGAAATAGATATGCCCGGTCACGTCTCGTCTCTTATCGCTTCTTACCCGTACCTTTCGTGCGAGGAAAAGCCTATCGACGTAGTTACTAAACAGGGTATTTTCCCCGATATTCTCTGTGCGGGCAAGGTCACGACGTATTCGTTTATAAAAGATTTGCTCGACGAGGTATGCGAGGTATTCGACGGCGAATATATACACATAGGCGGAGATGAGGCTCCAAAAACCAAGTGGCGCAGGTGCCCCTACTGCCGTGCGAAAATCGCAAAAGAGGGGCTTAAAAACGAAGAGGAGCTTCAGGGCTTTTTCGTAAACGAGATTGCCGGATATTTAAAATCAAAGGGCAAAAAGGTCATATGCTGGAACGAGAGCCTTAAAAGCGGTCTTGCAGACGGAGAAATAACCGCGCAGATGTGGATGGACAGGGACGAGCTGTGTATAAAACACGCGAACTCCGGCGGAGATGTTATCATATCCGATTTTTATCACTACTATCTTGACTATCCGTACGGCATGACTCCGCTTGATAAAGTATATAATTACAAAACGGAATCGAATAAACTCAGCGAAACCGGCAGAACGCACATTATCGGCGTTGAAACACCGCTGTGGAGCGAGTATATAGATACGGACAAGCAGATGGAATTTATGTTTTTCCCGCGTATGACAGCCGTCGCGGAGGCGGGCTGGACAGACGAGGAAAACAGAAACTGCGCGGATTATAAATTAAGACTTTCAAAGGTTGTTACAATACTTGAAAAGATGGGAATAGAGCCTGCTGACGAGAGCTATTGGAATGTTCCGTTTTATAAAAGAATTCGCGATATAGGAAAGCATTTCGGTATACTGCCATGAAACAGATGAAAAAAAATACGGTTATTCCGCTGACGGCCGTTTTTGTCGTAATTATTGCCGTATCGTGCGTTTACGCACTGTTTTTCAGAACCGGCGAGGACTCGAAAACGGACGTCGCAATGGGTACGGTCATCACCGTAAAGGCGTACGGCAGACATACGTCCGAGGGAGTCGAAAACGCCGTTTCGGCTGTTAAAAATCTCGATTCTCTCATTTCGAAAACGGTCGAAAACAGCGATATAAGTAAGATTAACGCCGATTCTTCGGCAGACGTAAACGACAAAACCGTTTCGGTTATAAATAAAACGCTCGATGTGTGCAGAGACAGCGCGGGCGCGCTCGATATCACTGTCGGAAATCTGTCCGAAACGTGGGATATCGGCGGGGATAATCAGAGGGTACCGTCGGACGAGGAGCTTCAAAAGGGACTTTCATTCGTCGGATATCAAAACATAAAAATATCTGGTAACAAAGTAAGCGTTCCCGCGGGCGTTCATCTCGATCTCGGCGCGTCGGGCAAGGGCGCCGGCGCGGACGAGGCGGTTTGGGCTCTTAAAAATACAAAGGGCGTTTCGGGCGCGGTCGTATCCGTCGGCGGAACCGTAGGCGTGTTCGGCAAAAATCCGAATTCAGACCACTGGGGCGTCGGCGTAAGAAAGCCCGAACGCGACAACACGGGCTACATCGCCGTTATTAAATTATATAAAGACAGCTTCGTTTCGACGTCGGGAAGCTATGAAAAGTATTTTGAGTCCGGCGGAAAAACGTATCATCATATTCTCTCCCCGTTTACGGGTTATCCCGCCGAGAGCGGACTTAAAAGCGTTACGGTCGTAACGTATGACAGCGGAGTTTATGCCGATTCTCTGTCTACGGCGTGCTTTGTCCTCGGGTATGAAAAGAGTATTTCTCTTCTCAAAAAATACTCCGCCGACGCGTTTTTCATTATGGACGACGGAAGCGTTAAAATGACCGACGGTATAAAGGATAACGTGACGATGAATGAGTGAGAGAAAACTGTTTAAGAAAAGCGACGCTGTAATAATTATCATATTGCTCGTCTGCTCATTTTCGTTTATAATTTATTCTAAGGAGAATAAAAAGAGCGTTACGGCTCAGATAATCTGTTCGGGCGAGACCGTTAAGACAATAGAGCTCGATTCCGTAACGGAAGGTTACGATATCCCGCTGTGTGACGGACGCGTCACGGTTCGCGTCGAAAAGGGCGCTGTATATTTTAAACAAAGCGACTGTAAGGACAAGCTGTGCGTAAAGTCGGGGAGGCTCGAAAACCCCGGAGACACCGCCGCCTGCCTGCCCGAAAAGGTCGTAATCACGCTGTCGGGGGCGAAAAAAGGCGAAAACCCCGACATAATCTCATATTAGGTGATATAATTGCCGAAAAAACAAATTTCCGCGGCAAAGCGAACCGCGTATACGGGAATAACCGCCGCACTCGCAGTCGCGCTGTCGTTTCTCGAAAATCTGATACCGCCGATAGCTGCTCTGCCCCCGGGGGCTAAAATAGGATTTGCTAATATAGCCGTCATGTTCGCGCTGCTGAATTTTTCATACGCCGACGCGGTTATAATCGTTATAATAAAATCCGTTTTCGTCCTGATAACGAGGGGTGCCTCCGCGTTCTTTATGAGTATTGCGGGCGGACTGTTAAGCGTTGTAATTCTAATAGCCGTCCTCGCCGTATCGAAAAAAACCGGCAGGAATCTTTCATATATATTTCTGTCCGTCACGGGAGCGCTGTTTCACAACATAGGTCAGCTTATCGCAGCGGGACTTTATATGTCGACGTTCTCCGTCGTTGGATATATGCCGGTTATGATAATCTGCGCGTTAGGCTCCGGAGTTGTTACGGGTATAGTATTAAAAATCGTAATACCGCCCATAACGAAAATTATGTCGATATAATTATTTCAAACTTTTTATATAAAGAAAAAAATGGAGGTAGAAAATAATATGAGCAAAGCCCATATGAAGGGCGTTCTTAAAGCCGTTAAGAACGTCAGAGGCGGAGTTAAAGTCGATCACCGCAAGATAACCGCCGACCTGCCCGTTGAAAGAATCGAAATGCCCGACAAAGTGTTGCTGCCCATGCAGCAGCACATAGGCGCGCCGTGTACTCCGACTGTAAAAGTCGGTGATATCGTGGGCGTAGGTCAGCTCATAGGCGATTCGGACGCGTTTGTATCGGCGCCCGTTCACGCTTCGATTTCCGGCAAGGTTACGGCAATAGGCCCCGTTAAACTTGCAAACGGCAGTATGGTTGACGCAGTTACGATTGAAAACGACGGTGAAATGAGACTTTTCGAGGGCATAGAACCGCCTAAGGTTGAAACCCGCGAAGATCTTGTAAAGGCAATAAGAGCCTCGGGACTTGTCGGTCTCGGAGGAGCGGGATTCCCGACGAGCGTAAAACTTGCGTTTTCGCCCGATAAGAATATCGATACTCTTATCGTAAACGCGGCGGAGTGCGAGCCGTATATCACAGTCGATTACCGCGAGTGTATCGACAATTCATGGGATGTTATGGGCGGAGTTTACTCTCTTGCCGAACTTCTCGGATTTAAACACATCGTTATCGCGGTTGAGGATAATAAACCCGACGCCATAGAGGTTCTTAAAAACATAGCCTCCAAGAACACGGAAAAAGATTTTAAGGTCGACGTTATGGCTCTTAAATCGAAATATCCGCAGGGCGCGGAGAAAATGATGATTCAGTCGGCGACGGGCAGAAAAGTTCCGATAGGCAAACTTCCCGCCGACGTCGGATGCGTCGTAATGAACGTAGCTTCGGTAGCGTTTGCCGCAAGATACTTAAAATCGGGCAAACCCCTTGTCAGCCGTTCGGTTACTGTCAGCGGAGACGCAATAAGGAATCCTAAGAATTTACGAGTTCCGATAGGCATTGAGGTTCAGAAGCTCATAGACGCGTGCGGGGGATTCGCCGTTGAGCCTTATAAGATTATAGCAGGCGGACCCATGATGGGCATTTCTATAATAGATACGACCGCTCCTCTTGTAAAGAATAACAACGCGCTTCTCGCATTCAGCGAAAAAACGGGACTTCTTAAAAAGGAAAGAGCCTGTATCAGATGCGGAAGATGCGCCGCGGCGTGTCCGATGAGTCTTGTTCCGACTCTTCTTGAAAAATACGCTTTGAGAGAGGACGCCGAAACGCTTTCAAAACTCGGAATCGGCGTATGTATGGAGTGCGGCAGCTGTTCGTACTCATGTCCCGCGGGCAAACCGCTCGTTCAGTATATGAGACTCGGAAAACAAATCGTAAGAGAGGCAGGCGCAAAGAAATGAACAGACTTACGGTAAGCGCGTCACCGCACGTCCGCAGCGCGGACACGGTAACGGGCATCATGGGCGACGTAATTATATCGCTTATTCCCGCGGCGGTCACATCGGTATTCCTGTACGGACTCAGGGCTCTGCTCGTCATAGCCGTATGCGTCGGCTGCTGCGTATTATTTGAATATATTTCGAGAAAAGTACTTAAAAGAGACAACACGATAGGAGATTTGAGCGCGATTGTCACCGGACTTTTGTTAGCGTTCAATTTACCGTCGACGATTCCGCTGTGGATGGCGGCTATCGGCTCGTTCGCCGCAATAGTTATAGCAAAGCAGTGCTTCGGCGGTATCGGTCAGAACTTTGTAAACCCCGCAATCGCGGGACGTATAATTCTGCTCGTATCATTCTCGTCGGCAATGACAAACTGGACTCAGCCTTTACAGTGGAAAGAGACGGTTGACGCCGTTACGACGGCAACCCCGCTTGCGAGACTTTCGGCGCTTGATCTCGGCGGAAATATCGCTTCGCAGATAGCTGCCGACAGCGAGCTTCCTTCGCTTGTCAAAATGCTGTTCGGCATAAGAGAGGGATGTCTCGGCGAGGGATGCGCCGTCGCGCTCATAGCCGGCGGAATTTACTTAATGGCGAGAAAAGTCATTAAGCCCGCGATTCCTTTTACGTTTATAGGCACCGTCGCCGTTATAATGCTCATTGCGGGCAGGGGCGATCTTACGTTTGTCGCTTATGAGCTTCTCTCGGGCGGACTTCTGCTCGGCGCGTTCTTCATGGCGACCGACTACGCGACAAGCCCGATAAGCACAAAGGGCAAGATTATATTCGGCATAGGATGCGGAATCATCACATCGGTAATAAGGCTGTTCGGCTCGCTTCCCGAGGGCGTTTCGTATTCGATAATATTAATGAATATTCTTACTCCTCATATAGACACTCTTACCAGACCCGTTCCCTTCGGTTTTGTTAAGGAGAAAAAGTCAAAAGAAAAGGAGGCGGTATAAGATGAAGAAATTTTCACCCAAAGAAATTATACTGCCCACAGTCGCTCTTCTTGTAATCGGTCTTATATGCTCGGGAATTCTTGCGTTCGTAAACAACGTTACGTCACCGATTATCAGCAAGATAAACTATGAGAGCGAGGTTAAGTCGAGAAAAGTCGTCCTACCCGACGCGAAATCGTTCGGCGATCCGGTTGAAAAAGACGGAGTTTCGTACGTCGAGGGCAAGAGCGCGGACGGCGAAACGGTCGGCTTTGTTTTCACGACAAGCGCAAAGGGTTACGGCGGAACGATATCCGTTATGACCGGACTGGACGCAGACGGAAAAATCACGGGACTTCAGATTCTCTCAATCGACGAAACTCCGGGACTCGGAATGAACGCGAAAAAGGAATCGTGGCTGTCGCAGTTTACGGGCAAGTCGGGAACATTGTCGGTTGTCAAGGGTTCGGCATCGGAATCCGAGCAGATTCAGGCGATAACGAGCGCGACGATTACGTCCAAAGCCGTTACGTCGGCTGTCAACACGGCGACTGAATTCTATAACGAAAATCTTTCAAAGGAGGCGGCGTAAATGGAGGAAAAAAGAAGCCTCGGTAAAGAGTTTACCAAAGGTATTATAAAAGAAAATCCCGTTTTGAGACTCGTTCTCGGAACATGTCCGACCCTCGCCGTCACGACATCGGCGATAAACGCGATAGGTATGGGCATAGCCGCCACGATAGTTCTCGTGTGCTCGAACGTCGCTATTTCGGCTCTTAGAAAGGTGATTCCCTCAAAGGTCAGAATCCCCGCGTACATAGTTATAATAGCCTCGTTCGTTACGCTCGTTCAGATGGTCGTTAAGGCTTACGTTCCCGCGCTCAATGACGCGCTGGGCGTATATCTTCCTCTTATAGTCGTTAACTGTATAATCCTCGGCAGAGCCGAAGCATTCGCAAGCAAGAATCCCGTGGGAGCCTCCGCTCTCGACGGACTCGGAATGGGCGTAGGCTTTACGACTTCGCTGTTCATAATGGGTACGATAAGAGAAATCCTCGGCGCGGGAACGTTCCTCTCGGGAGCCGATAATCTTCTCGGAATACTCGGAGTTACGTTCAAGGGCTTCGATTTTACCGAGGGGCTTTCGAAAATCGGTCTTGCTCCGATGACTCTGTTCATTCTCCCTGCGGGCGGATTTTTCGTATTCGGTATGCTTATCGCTCTTGCCAATAAGATATCCGACGAAAAAGGACTTTCCAAGGCGGAGCTTCACGGATGCAAGCACTGTCCGATGGCTTCGACCTGCACGCACATGTCCGACGAGCAGAGAGCCGAATGCGGTATGAGCGCAAAAACGGACGAAAATGTTAAAACAGCAGACGGGGAGGCGGGTAATTCATGAAATTCTATATAGCTCTTCTCGTAATGGGACTTCTGACGCAGAACTTTGTTCTCGCAAAGTTCCTTGGTATATGCCCGTTTTTGGGCGTTTCAAAGAAGCTCGGCACGGCTGTCGGAATGAGTTCCGCCGTCGTAGTCGTAATGCTTATTTCAACGGCGGCGACTTACCCCATCAATAATTTCTTACAGTCGCACGACCTCGGATACCTTCAGACGATTGTCTGCATACTTGTTATTGCGGCTCTCGTTCAGATGGTTGAAATCATTCTTAAAAAATTCATGCCTCCGCTCTATAACGCGTTGGGAATTTATCTTCCCCTTATCACGACAAATTGTGCGGTTCTCGGCGTTGTTCTCTTAAACTTCGACAACGGCTACACGTTCGGTCAGTCAATGATAAACTCGCTCGGAGGCGGTCTCGGCTTTATGCTGGCGATGGTTCTTTTCGCAGGCGTACGTCAGAAAATGGAGACGTGCGATATTCCCGAGTCGTTAAAGGGTCTGCCGATAACGCTTATCGCCGCGTCGCTTGTCTCGCTCTCGTTTGTCGGATTCACCGGCATTGTCGAGGGTATGGGACTTATGTAAAGGAGGGCTTAGAGTATGAATCCTATATTGCTTGCCGTCCTTACAGTAGGCGGAATCGGACTCGTCGCGGGACTTTTGCTGGCGGTTTTCTCAATCGTCATGGCTGTTCCCAAGGATGAAAAGGCGGAGGAGATAACCGAATGTCTCCCCGGCGCGAACTGCGGTTCGTGCGGATATTCGGGCTGCGCGGGCTACGCCTCGGCTCTCTCAAAGGGCGAGACGACGAATACCGCGCTGTGCAATCCCGGAGGCGCGGCGGTTTCCAAGAAAATTGCCGAGATCATGGGACTCGAAGCGGGAGAGATTAAGCCCATGGCGGCAGTCGTTCTCTGTCAGGGATATAATGATAATGCCGTTAAAAAGATGAATTACATCGGCGTAGACTCGTGCCGTATGGCTCAGCAGCTTTACGGCGGAGAGAAGGAGTGCATATTCGGCTGTCTCGGACTCGGCGACTGCGTAAAAGTGTGCCCGTTCGACGCGATTCATATATGCGACGGAATCGCGAGAATCAATCCTCTTGCGTGCCGTGCGTGCAAAAAGTGCGTAAACACCTGCCCGAAGAAGCTTATAGAGCTTCTGCCTCTTCACGAGACGAAAGCCGCGGTTCTGTGCAAGAATCACGACAAGGGCGTTATTGCGAGAAAAGAGTGCAAATCGGCGTGCATAGGCTGTATGAAGTGTGTTAAAACGTGCGAAGCCGGAGCCGTAACGGTCGATAAGTTCGCCGCTCACGTTGATTATGACAAATGCACCGGCTGCGGAAAATGTCACGAAGCATGCCCCGTTAAGTGCATTGACCTTATAAAGCTTTTTTCATAACAATATAAAAATAACAATCCCGTACGGACGGTATCAATTCGCCTGTACGGGATGTTTTTTTGTTTTATTCAAAAATTATTTATGAAGCTTTGCTACGGCTTTTTTTACGGGGAGTCCGACTGCCGAGCAGGCGAGCGCGCCGATTGCCGCCTCGGGAAGTCCGTTCGTAAGCACGGTCATGCCGAGTATCGCGATGAGAGTTTTGCCGGCGCCGCCGCCTAACGCGGTGAGGTATTCCTGACCGAAGAAAACGTAAATTCCGCCTAATACGAGGAATGTATTCGTAAGGCTTCCGAGAAGTCCCGCAATTGTGTATGTTACGCTTTTATATTTAATCTTCTCTCCGAGAGCCTTGATGATAAGACCCGTAACGACGCCGATGAGAATTCTCGGTACGAAGCATATGAGAAGCGAGCCGAAGTTACCCGAAAATTCGCCCATTGTGTAAAACGGCGTGTATATAAACGAGAAAAGTCCGGGAGCCGTGAACGTCCAGTAGATGAAACTGCACGCGCCGAACACGAGTCCCATGAACGCACCCGCGCCGGTGCCGAGTATCGCCGCCGTAATGATTACGGGTACGTGCGAGAGCGTTGCCGAGAGCGGTCCGAGTGCGGGCAGAGTGCCAAGGGGTGTGAAGCAGACGATTATTTCAATCGCCATGAGCATTGCAAGCTCCGTCAGCTTGATTATCTTTTCGCGGTTTGTTTTCTTTGATTTGTTATTCATTTTTATTCCTCCTGTTGATGTTCATAAATGATATATCACAGATATGAGATTATATTTTAATTTTTATCGTAGATCATTTTAAGACCGTCCAAAACGAGAGTCGGGTCTGAAATTATATCCGTTTCGCAGTTTTTAATTATGTCGGGCGCGATTCCGCCCGTTGCGACGACGGTTTTGATTTTTTCTCCGAGAGCCTTTTCAAGTCTTTTGCACATTCCGTCGAGCATTGCCGCCGTGCCGAGCACCGTTCCCGACTGCATGCTTGTAACAGTGTTCGTGCCGATGGGGCTGATTTCGTCCGCCATTGATATCGCGGGGAGCTGGCTTGTCATTTTTGATAACGCGTCGAGCGAGATTCTGACTCCGGCGCTTATCGTACAGCCCCTGTAAACTCCGTTCGAGTCGACGACGCTGATTTTCGTCGCTGTGCCGAGGTCGAGTACGAGCAGGGGCGTTTCGTATTTGCCCAGCGCTCCGACGGCTCCCGCCACAAGGTCTGCACCGAGCTGCGCGGGGTTGTCGATTTTGATATTCAGTCCCGTTTTGACTCCGGGGCCGATTATTTTCGCCCTCGCGAGAGTCAGCAGATATATCGCGTCGCTTATCACGGCGGTAAGCTCCGGTACGACGGAGCCTATTATTGCTCCCGTACAGTCGGTGGCGTTCGCCTTGTGAAGCGATATGATCGCAGACATTTCGACGGCGTACTGTTCCGCCGTTCTTGCCCTGTCTGTCGCCGTGCGCGAGACGACTTCAAGTCTGCCGTCAATGTACAGTCCGAACGTGACGTTGGTATTGCCTATGTCGACAGCTAAGATCATAACGATCCCTCCGTAAAAATATTATTCCGAATTTATTCGGTAATTCTATTATACAATGAAAAAAATATTTTAACAATAAAATAAACAACGAATTTTCAAAGTTGTTGAAAAATATTTTCATATAATATATAATCATATTGTATATAAGATTTTAAGAATTTTGGTGATTAAAATGAAAACAATAGGATTTATCGGAGCGGGCAACATGGCTCGTCCGATTATAAGAAGCACTGCCGAAAAGGGCGTATTCGAAAAAAATGATATTTATGTCTATGACCCGAATACCGAAGCTCTTAATTCGTTCTGCGCCTGCGTCGGAGTAAACGCCGTCGGGGAAGGGTTCGTCCGGAAAAACTGCGACGTTATAATGCTGTGTACGAAACCGCAGGTTTTTCCGACGATTCTGCCCGCAGTCGGAGAGACGGTCAGGGACAGAGATCCGCTGATAGTTTCCATAGCCGCAGGCAAGACGACGGAATATATAGCTTCGCTCCTCGGCTATAATGCTAAAATTGCGAGAATTTTCCCGAATCTCAACGCGGAGGTCGGTTCGGCGATATCTGCGTATACTTCGAATCAGAGAGTATCTGAGGATGAAATTAACCTCGTGGGTAAAATCTGCTCGTCGTACGGCGAGGCTGTGCGCCTTGCGGAGGATAAATTTTCCGTGTTCGGAGTCCTCGGAGGATGCGCTCCGGCGTATTCGTTCATGTTCATAGACGCTCTGGCAAAGTCGGGCGAAAAATACGGACTCGATAAAGAGACCGCGTTCAAAGCCGCCGTTCAGGTCGTTCTCGGAAGCGCCGAGCTTTTAAAAGCCGGGGTCGGTGAGCCGGGCGAGATGGTAAAACGCGTATGCTCCCCGGGAGGCACGACGATAGAGGGCGTAAACGTTCTTGATTCGGACGGATTGTACGCTCTTGTCGATAAGGCGTTCAAGGCTTCGTACGACAGGGACAAACAGCTTTAAAAAAGGAGCCGGTTTGTTATGATGACTTATATATGGATAGCCGTTTTTATTGTCGCGACAGTCGTCGAATTCGCGACTGTTCAGCTTGTGTCCGTATGGTTTGCCGTCGGCGCGCTCGCCTCGTTCATTCTGTCTGTGTGCAGGGTCGATCAGCTGTGGATTCAGATACTCGTTTTCACGCTCGTATCGCTCGTATCGCTTATAGCGACGAGACCGCTTATTAAAAAACTTAATAAAAAGACTAAGCGCGAACCCACGAACGCCGACATGTATATAGGACTCGAGGGCATAGTAACGGAAAAAATAGACGACGTCGAATCAACCGGACTTGTAAAGGTCAAGGGCTCGGTATGGTCGGCAAAAAGTCCGTCGGGCAAAACCATTCCCGCCGGCGCAAAGGTTAAAGTACTCTCGATAGAGGGCGTAAAGCTCATCGTCGAGGAAATTTAAGGAGGATAAATCATGGGAGCTTACATTGCAATAGCCGTAGTCGTACTGCTTATACTCGTTATAGTAATCGCGAATATAAAAATCGTACCTCAGTCAAAGGCGTACGTTGTCGAACGTCTCGGCGCGTACAAAGGCACGTGGCAGACGGGACTTCATATTAAAATACCGTTTATCGAACGCGTAGCGAAAGTTGTATCATTAAAAGAAAAAGTCGCGGACTTCCCGCCTCAGCCCGTTATCACGAAGGATAACGTAACCATGCAGATAGACACCGTCGTATTTTATCAGATAACCGATCCGAAGCTTTTTACGTACGGAGTCGAGCAGCCCGTATCGGCTATCGAAAACCTTACGGCTACGACGCTTCGTAATATCATAGGCGAAATGGAGCTTGACCACACTCTTACCTCGAGAGACGTTATAAATTCGAAAATACGCGTAATTCTCGACGAGGCTACCGACCCGTGGGGCATTAAGGTCAACAGAGTCGAACTTAAAAATATATTCCCGCCCAAAGAGATTCAGGACGCGATGGAAAAGCAGATGAAAGCCGAACGTGAAAGACGAGAGTCGATTTTAAGAGCAGAGGGCGAAAAGGCGAGTCAGATACTCGTCGCCGAGGGTAAAAAGGAGTCGCAGATTCTCGCCGCACAGGCCGACAAAGAGGCGGCCATTCTCCACGCGGAGGCTGTTAAGGCTTCTAAGATAAGGGAATCCGAGGGCGAAGCGGAGGCTATCATCAAGATTCAGCAGGCTAATGCAGAGGGAATAAGACTTATAAACGAGGCGAATCCCTCGAACGCCGTTCTTACGATAAAGAGTCTTGAATCTCTTGCAAAGGTCGCAGACGGCAAGGCTACGAAACTCATAATCCCCTCCGAGCTTCAGTCTCTCGCGGGACTTGCTTCAAGCGCGGCGGAGATATTTAAGGATAAAGAGCAGTAATTCAATTTTTATTAAATAAAAGGCGTGTAAAATTAACGCTTGTAAAAATATTTTTAATATTGTATTATATAACTTGTATTACCTTATGAAAGGCGTATTGTCATGGATGATTTTGAGAAGAAGAACGAATTAGAAAACGGTTCGGCCGCAGAGCCGTCACCCGATACTGCGGACGAAAAAGAGACCGCGCCGGTTTTGCAGAACAGTCAGGATGAACCTTCCGAGCCCGCCGAAGCCGGTTCGGATACTGAGGAATCGGACGACTCGCAGGACGAAAACGGTGCGCAGGAAACAAATGAGGAATCATCCGCCGAAACGGTTTCGGATGAAAATTCCGCGCCCGCTCCCGTGTTTGAGTCCCAAGCTCAGCCGGAGGTTTCGCCCGAGTCCGACGGCGAAAAACCAAAAAAGAAAAAGAAGAAAACCGCTCTGATAGTTTCTCTTGCGGTAATGCTTGCGGTTATAGTCGCAGGTCTTTGCACGATAGTATGGCTTACTCAGGGACCGTCGTCTTCGTCCGTCAAGTCGGATGAAACCGTCATGACCATAGGCGACGATAAATATACGGCGGGCGAATTCTATTTCTATTATCTTAACTATTATTCGTACTACTATCAGTACATTCAGTACGGCTCGATAAGCGCCGATTCGATACGCGACGGCGCTATAAAAGAGATGGCTTACGTAAACACCGTTTATAACGACGCACAGAAGGACGGCGTAACTCTTTCCGAGAGCGAATATAAGGAATATGTCACTGATTCTCTTGACTCTCTTTCCTCGCAGGCGCAGTCGGACGGACTTACAATGGCCGAGTATCTCGAAAAATACTACGGCAAGGGATTCAGCGAGGATATGCTCAAGTCGATTCTTGAAAAGAACGCCGTTGCAAATATCTATAAAGAGCGTAAGACGGACGAGGCGAAGAAATATTATACCTCTGACGAGGGCGTAGCCGAGATCCTTAAAGAGTATAACGATAACCGCAAGGATTACGACCTTGTCGGAGTCGAATATTACTACTTCTCAGACGATACCGACGGTACAAAAGCCTCCGATAAAGCGCAGAAGCTTATTGACGCGGTTAATAACGGACAGACATTCGCAAACGCGGTTTACGATAATTTCAAGGGTGAGGATTATAAGTATTCGAGAGACGAATGCCCCTCGATTCCCAACGCTTCATACGATAATCTTTCAAGCCTTTCCGATGACATCGCCTCATGGGCGTTCGAAATCGATTCCAACGGCAACTACGTCAGAAAAGCGGGCGATATGAAATCGTTCGAGGCAAATTCAATGACGTACGTTTTCCGTATAAGCTCCGTTCCCGCAAAGGTCGAGACTCACCCCGTAACGTACAGGGATATCCTTATATCGGCCTCGGGTACGGACGAGGAATCGCTTATGAAAGCCAAGAGCGAAGCAAATACGATTTATAACGAATATAAAGCGCATGCGGACGAAAAGGGCTATGACGCGGAATATTTCGGCACTCTTGCTGCCGACAAATCGGCGGACAGCACAACTTCATCAAACGGCGGACTTCACGAGAACGTATATCGCCCCGATTCCGCAAGCGACAAATGGGCTCTTGAATCGGGCAGAAAAAAGGGTGACATCGCCGTATTAAAAGGTGACGACGGATATCATGTCGTACTCTTTGATTCGACGTCATCTTCTCCCGAGTGGATGAACAGTATCACGTCCGTTCTTACAGATAAAAAGGTTGAGGATTTGTTTACCGGCGCGGAAAATGCCTCCGCAGACGCGGTTAAGGACGATACGGTTATAGAAAAAGTCGTTGCGTCGGCACAGAATACGTTCAACACTCTTAACGCCCAGGCTCAGCAGAAGGCACAGAATCAGCAGGCTCAGGCGCAGAATCAGCAGGCTCAGGACGGAAATTCATAAGTTTTAAAACGTATTTCGGCGTAATTTTCAAAAAATACTTGTAAATTTTTTAGAAAAGTATTAAAATAACCTGTGTTAATTTCATTTCTGAAAGGTGTTTTTCCCAAATGGATAAAAATTTAGAAAAAGAAAAAGAGCTTTACCGTAAGGAACGAAAAGAACGTATTTCCAAAAACGCGAAAGCTAACGAAAAAGGCTCGTTAAAGGGCAAGGACCATACCGCCGTGATAAGCAAGGTCATTTCGTGGATATTCTGTATTGTTCTCGTCGGCGCTATCGTTGTAGGCTCCGTCGTTCAGTTCGGCGTTCCTCAGAAGGTGCTCAAGGCTGTTAAGATTGACGGAAAATCGTATTCCGCGGCAGAGTACGCGTTCTACTATTCGTCCGTATACAATTCATTTGCAAACTATTCAAAGAATTACGGCGCAACATACGCCGACGGCTTTGATTACAATCAGCCCGCCGCAAATCAGACTCATAAGGATTCCGACGGCAACGAGGAGACTTTCGACAAGTATTTTGCAAAACTCGCCGTTGACAATATGGCGAATGTAAAGAGATACTACGCAAAAGCTCTTGAAAATAATATCGAGCTTACCGAAGAGGATAATAAGACTATTAACGAGGCTATGACTCAGTTTGACTCTCAGCGTAAAAACTACTCCGTATCGAGCTATTTAAGCAAAATCTACGGCAGGGGCGTTACCGAGAGACTTTTCAAGAAAGTCATTACCGAACAGCAGTACGTTACGAGATTCAGAGACGTTAAGACAGAGGAATTCAATAACGATATCACTTCCGATAAAATTAACGCGGAGTATTCTGCAAACAAGAAGAATTACGATGTCGTAGATTTCAGATGGTACACAATCGATATTGATACGACGGCTGCCGACGCGGATAAGGCAAAGAGCGACGCAGAGACTAAGGCTGACGAGTTTATTGCAGCCGTTAAAGCCGACGGCAATACCGAGGACGCATTTAAAAAGCAGGCTATCCTCTTCCTTGATAAGGATTCTGAGGATTATGAGTCCGATAAGGAGACTTATTCAAAGGACGGCGCTACCATCCTTCATAAAACCGATTACGCTACTGTTTCGTCATCTGTAAGTAAGGACGCGGCAGACTGGGTATATTCCGTTGACGATAACGGCAATTATAACAGACCCGCCGGAGAAATGGCTAAGTATTCCACCGATAAATACGTTTATATAATCTATACTCTCGGCGCACCCTATCAGGATACCGTTAAGCCTGTAAGCGTACGTCACATCCTCTGCGCGTTTTCTGCAGAGAAAACAGGAGCGGCTCCGACCGACGAGCAGAAACAAGCTGCTAAGGAGAAGGCGGAGAAGGTTCTTCAGAGCTACAAGGACTCAATTTCTCAGAGCGGTAAGGACTACGATGAGGACGCATTTGTAAATCTTGTTTCGGCGAATTCGGACGATACCGGAACATCGAGCAAGGGCGGTCTTATCGAGAACATGATAAACAACGACCAGTACGTAGCCGAATTTGAGGACTGGGCTTTCGCAGAGGGCAATTATGCCGGCGAGGCAAGAAAGACCGGCGACGTAGGCATTATCGAGACCGAGTACGGCTATCACGTTATGTACTTTGTCGGACAGGCCGACGAACCCTCGTGGTATACTACTATCAAGGATAAACTTGTAGATTCCGAGTCGGATAAGTATTGGAAGGACTTTGACGCTCAGTTCAGCGACGACAATGTTACGACTGTAGACTGGGTTATGGACAGAGTTGTAGCTTCTCAGAATAAGAAATTTGCATAAAATCGAATAAAATAATTGCAGTCCCGCGTAGTTTCGTACGCGGGACTTTTGCGTTTTATATAGCAAAAGACTAAAAGCCGGTTTGAAACAGAGAAAAAAGTATTAAATCTTTTCAGAAAATACTCTGAAACGACAGCTTTTCCCCGTCGCGTACGCCCGTCAGGAATCCGCGAGCCTTGTCGAGCACGTCTTTGTAGTCATCGCTTTGCGTTTTTGCGGCGTAGACGATATCGTTAAGATTCATTTCGATTTCGTCGACATCCTCGTGTTTTAATAAAATTGCGAGAAGTTTTTTGTCCTTTTTCCACTCGCCGAAAAGATTCTGCGCACGGGAAAGTTCAAATTCGTTTTCATCTTCCATTCTCTCTATTTCATTTATCGATTTCGTCAGAGTTCTGTCCGTATAGACTGCGGAGCTTACAGCAAGCGCGAGACAGAAAAACGGCAGAATTACCGCGGTTATGAGTCGTTTCATGTGTTATCGCTCCTTTTTAATAATATTGATTTTGCCCGATTTTGTTTTTGTCATCAGCAGAATGTTTTCGGGTGAGGTCTTTTTCTTTTCTATCGTCTTTTTGAGCTGTTCCTCATTTGTGCCGCACAGCGAAAACTCCGTTTTTATTATTCTGCCGTCGGAAACGACAATGCACGGCATACCCTCGTCCTCGGCGGGGATGTTAAGGTCTTTTCTCGTGACGTTTTCCTCGGCGGGCTTTTTCATCACGCTTAACACTCCGTTCGTTTCGGCTATCGCATACTGTACTGTTGAAATGTCGAAAATATCCTTTTGTCTCAGCGCTTCGAGAATGTCGTCGACGGTGTATCTTAAATCTTTTATCAGCTTCTGGTCGATAACGCCGTCTTTTATTATAACGACGGGATTTCCCTGAAGAAGATTTCTTGCCTTAATGCTTTTCATGCTTATTACCGACATGATTATTTCGAATGAAGCGAGAAGAAGCACCGCCATTACCGAATTCATAAGAGGCGTATCATTGTCCTGCATGGGAATCGCGGCGATTTCCGAGAGCATAATTGTTATGACGAGTTCACCCGGCTGAAGCTGGGCTATCTGACGTTTGCCCATCAGACGGATTACGACAGTCAGAAAAAAATAAAGAATAATCGTTCTGACAAACGATGTAAGCATAAAAATCAAATCCTTTCGTACATAATGTTTCCGCATATTCAAAAAAAATACGGTCATAATCATATTGAATTTATGAAACCGAGGCTGATTATTATGGAAAAATCAGAATTTGAATCCGGGCAGAGCGCGCCCGGCGGAGTGTATTTTGATATTTTAAAAAATAAAGTGTATTTAAGAGAGCGGTTCGGCGCGACGTTCGACCTTATCATTGATGAGCACAAAACGGATAAAAATACTGTTATTTTCGTCTCTCTCGACGGAATGTATAATAATTTGCTTGCCGTCACAGGCGTTGTTTCTCCCGTATGTGAGTGTATGAAAAATGCGGAAAACCCTGACGAACTTCTTAAAATGATAACCGAGTCCGCGCCCGGCGAATGCGACTGCCGGAGCGAATTCGAACTTGACAAAATCGTTCTGTCCGTCATCGAGGGATGCATGGCCGTTTTTATAGACGGGCTCGGCACCGCGCTGATTTTCAGCGTGCAGGGCTATTTAAAGCGCGGTATAGACGAACCGCAGAGCGAGGTTCAGGAATTCGGCTCGCGCGAAGGTTTTGTCGAGATGTTTAAAGATAACGTCACACTGATACGTCGACGGCTTAAAACGCCCGACCTCGTTTTTGAAACGACGGATATAGGCTCCGCAGGCAAAACGAAGGTATGTATATGCTACGACTCAAAGTGCGTTTCTCTCGACGTTTTAGACAGTGTAAAGGCAAAATTAAACAAGGTTGAAATAGATGTTCTGCTGGGCGCGGGGGAATTGAAACCGTTTCTCGATACCGGCGCGCCGTCGTTCTTTTCGGGTGTGGGAATAACCGAACGCCCCGACGTTTTGGCGTCAAAATTAGTTGAGGGCAGAGTCGGAATTCTCGTTGACGGCAGTCCGTTCGCACTCGTTGTTCCGCATTTATTTATAGAAAATTTTCACTCGCTCGACGATTATTTCAACCGTCCGTACTACGCTTCGCTCATAAGAGTTTTAAAGCTTATCTGCTTCTTTGTCGCGTCATTTCTGCCCGGAATGTTCGTTGCCGTCGGCACGTTTCATCAGGAGCTTTTTCCCGCCGACGTACTGTATGATATAGTCACCTCGTCGAGCAAAACCCCGTTTCCGATTCTCGTCGAAGCGCTGGTTATTCATTTTATTTACGAAATAGTCAGGGAGGCGGGACTGCGAGTGCCGAAAATGGTCGGTCACGCCGTCAGTATAGTCGGCGCGCTCGTTATCGGCGACGCCGCCGTTGCAGCGGGTCTTATTGACTCTCCGATGCTTATAATCGTAGCCATAACCGCCGTCTCATCCGCCGCGATACCGTCGATATACCAGCCCGTAGCCGTTTTGAGATTTATATTCATAACAGTCGGAGGGCTGCTCGGAATGTACGGAATATTCATAGTGTTCGGGCTGATATCCGCAAGTCTCTGTTCGGTAAATCCGTACGGCGTGCCGTATATGTCGCCGGTATCTCCGTTTGACAGGAGGGCGCAGAGGGACAATATAATTTTTGCGGGAATCAAAAAGGTATCGGGACGCAGAATTAAAATTCAGAATCTGAAAGGAAGCGATATAAGAGAATGAGCGTGCCGAACAGAAAAATTACGCCCATACAGCTGTTTTCCGTGCTGTTTTTAAGCAGGCTTTTCGCCTCGATGACGTATATAGCGGGGCTTGACCGCGACTTGCAGCCGGGGGAAACGGTCGTAGCAATGCTTTACTCTTCGGCTTTCATTGTAATCTCGGGAGTCGGCGAAGCGGTGTTTTTAAAAAATGACAGCGGAGTCGGAATTTTGATGAGGACAAAGAGTGTGTCAAATAAATTTTTCGTCTTTACGGACGTGTTTTATCTTGTATTTTTCCTTGCGTACTGCGCGCTTGCGGCGGCAAGATTCAACCTGTTTGTAAATTCGATTATATTTCCCGATTCGGATATGAGCTGGTTTGTTCTGCCCGTTATTGCGGGGTGCGCGTGCGTCGCATATAAGGGACTCGAATCCGTTTTGAGAAGCTCCGCTTTGTTTACTTTCATAGTCGTTTTGTCGCTCGTTTTCGTATTTTCAACGGCGGCGTCAAAGTTTGACATACTCAATTTCAGAGGGGTACGCCCGGGCAAGGGTATCGAGATGTTCGAGTCGGGATTTATGTCCGCGGTCAGGACGGCGGAGATTGCGAGCATACCGATTCTGACCCCGTTTCTGAATTCGAGTCCCGTTAAGCCGATGTTTAAATGGACGGGCGTTACCGCAGCGTCGTTTATTCTCATTTCATCAATGGTATCGGGCGTTCTCGGTCAGTTCGGCTATGAGCAGATATTTCCGATGTACTCGCTGACAGTGCTTGCGGAATTCAGAGTTCTCGAACGGCTCGACGCAATAATAACCGCCGTGTGGGTGCTCTGCTTTATAGCGAAAATGTCGTATTTTCTGTTCGTAAATTCGTATCTTTTAAACGAACTTACAAAGATTAAAAGAAAGTATTCTCCGTTTGTGTGCGCAGTTCCGGTCGGAATAGGCGCAATGCTGATGTCAAAGAACATTGATATTCTTGCGGACGTTATAAAATCGGGATTTTTAACGGTGCTTTTTATCGGCGGAGGAATCGTTATACCGATTACGGTTGTAATAATCGAAAAAATACAAAAGAATAAAAACAAAGCGAGGTTTAATTGATGAAAAGAATGATTGCCTTGACGGCGGTTTTTGCTCTGATAACGGCTTTGTTTTCGTCATGTTCATCAAATAATACGGAACTTCGCAACAGGCTGATTATCGAGGGGATGGGCGTCGACAGGGACGAAGACGGCTTCGTGCTGACCGTTCAGGCTCTTAATACGACGCCCCAGTCGCAAGGCTCCGATCAGACCGCTTCGAGCGGCGCCGTGATCGTATATACCGTAAAAGGAAACAGTGTTTCGGACGCTCTGTCGAAGCTCAGGCTTGTCAGCGGAAAAAATCCGCTTTATTCTCAAAACAGAATTATAATTATCGGCTCGTCCGTCGAAAACGAGATACCCGCCACGGTCGACTTTTTTGTGCGTGAATACGCCTCGCGCATAAATGTACTCGTCGCGGTGAGTGAAAACAAAGCGTCGGCTATTCTCAATTCTCAGTCGGAGTCCGAGGCGATAGGCGCGAAAAGCGTGCAGGAGATAATCGAGCAGGGAAAGCTGTATTCGCATGCGGGAAACAGCGAAATTTACGCTCTTATGAATGATTTTTCGGACAAAAACGCAGGCGTGTGTATTCCGCTTCTCGGCACGGAAAAGGGCGTTGAGGGAGAAGACAAGGAGACAGTGAATTTAAAAGGCGCGCGTGTGTTTAAAAACGGAAAGGCGCAGTGCTATCTTACGAATGAAGAGGTTTCGTATCTTCTGCTCTCAACGGGAAAGAGCGGCAAGTGCGAGATCGCGTTTAAAGATTCGGATTCCGTTAACGTGACGGTCGAAATCCTTAAATCGAGGACGAAGGTAAAAACGGGCAAAAAAGATTTGCCGAATCCGAAAGTCGAAATCGAACTTAATTTAAGCGCGGGCGTTCTCGAATACGCTTCGGGGACTCCCGACGGACTCAACAGTGAAAAGCTCGGAGAGATAAACGCTCTTTTAAAAGAAAAAATCGAAAGCGACATGTCCGAATTGTATAAAAAAATGCTTAAAGAGGAGAAAACGGACGTTTTTAGATTTGACAGACGTTTTTCCCTTACGCAGAGCAAAAAATATTACGAATTTGAGGACGAATGGGATTCGGTTATCGGGAATATCGAGCCGAAAATAACGGTTGATATCGATTTAAAGAGAATCGGTATAAATTCGGCAAAGTTCAGTTAATTTTTTGTCGATTTGGTATTTACTTTTCTTATAATTTATATTATTATATATTATTATAATGCGTAAAATACCCGAATATTGTTTCGGCGCATATTCACGGAGGATAAAGTGGATACCGTTAAGGATGAAAAAAACATTTTCGTATCCGAAGGGGAAATAAACAGGCAGAAGAATTACGTTTCCCTCGTTTCGCAGATACTTTCTTCAAGATATCACGACGCCCCTAAGGCGTTCGTGCATACATACGGCTGTCAGGGCAACGTCTCCGATTCCGAGAGGATAAAGGGCGTTTTAAAAGCCATGGGCTACGAATTCACAGATACGCCCGAAAACGCAGATCTTGTGCTTTTTAACACGTGCGCCGTCAGGGAGCACGCCGAGGACAGGGTTTTCGGCAACGTCGGAGCATTAAAGCCGATAAAGGTCACGCGCCCGGGTATGATCATCGCGCTGTGCGGATGTATGGTTCAGCAGGAGCATATAGCCGAAAAAATTAAAAAAAGCTATCCGTTCGTAAATCTTGTATTCGGCACGTTCGCGCTTCACAGGGTTCCCGAGCTTCTTTACAGGGTTTTATGCACGGGCAGACGCGTTTTTGAGATAAATCCCGGAGATTCGCGCGGGTCGATAGCCGAGGGACTGCCCGTATGCCGTGACAGAGGGGCTAAGGCGTGGCTTCCGATAATGTACGGATGCAACAACTTTTGCAGTTACTGCATTGTCCCGTACGTAAGGGGCAGGGAGCGAAGCCGCCGTCCCGAGGACGTCATAGCCGAGGCTAAGGAGCTTATCGCCGCGGGAGCTAAGGACATAACGCTTCTCGGTCAGAATGTAAATTCCTACGGTAAAGGGTGCGGTTTCGACATGAATTTCGCCTCCCTTTTAAGAAAAATCAATGCGCTCGACGGCGATTTTATCATCAGATTCATGACCTCCCACCCGAGGGATTGCACGTTTGAGCTTCTCGACACGATGGCGGAATGCGAAAAGGTCGCAAAACATCTTCATCTTCCGTTCCAGTCCGGCAGTGACAGAATATTAAAAGAAATGAACCGCCATTACACGAGGAAGAAATATCTGTCCCTTATAGAATACGCTAAGAAAAAAATGCCCGATATCTCGCTTACGAGCGACGTTATCGTAGGATTCCCGGGCGAGACGTACGAGGACTTTTTACAGACGAAGTCGCTTATAGAAGAGGTTGAATTTACCTCGCTGTTTACGTTTATCTATTCTAAACGCGAGGGTACGAAGGCCGCCGAAATGGACGACCCCGTACCCGCGGGAGAAAAATCGAAATGGTTTAAAGAGCTGTGCGACGCGCAGGAGGCGATAGCGGGCAGACGAACCGCGTCGACGGTCGGCAGGGTTTACAGAGTGCTTGTCGAACCCGGAGATGAGGACGGTATGCTTGCAGGCAGAACCGAGGGCAATATAACGATTCTGTTTAAGGGTGACGAAAGCCTTATCGGAACGTTTCAGAATGTAAAAGTTACAAAGGCTCTTACGTGGATATTAAACGGAGAGCTCATATAAAACACGGTTATATATATAAATAAAAAATAATTTTCAAGGAGAAAACACATGGACGTAATCAAAATGACAAGAGAACTCGGCAAGGCTATTCAACAGGATGAGAAATATCTCAAATTCATGGAAGCTAAAAAAGCCAACGAGGCTGACGATAAATTAAACGAGCTTATCGGCAAACTTAATCTTATCCAGCTTTCCTATCAGCAGGAGGCTGAGAAGGAGACTCCCGACGAAGCTAAAATGAAACAGTTTGACGAGGAGTTCAGAAGCGTTTACGGCGACGTTATGATTAACGAGAACATGAAGAAGTACGAGGAAGCAAGACAGGAAGTCGACAACATGATGAACTATGTCATGCAGATTCTTTCTCTGTGTGTAAACGGTGAGGATCCCGATACATGCGAGCCCGCAAACGCCGAGGGCGGATGTTCGGGCAACTGCTCGGCATGCTCGGGCTGCTGATAACAAAAACAGTGAGAAGCGGACGGAGAAATAAAATTATCCGTTCACTCTTCTCTTAAAAATTTGGAGGACAAATTTTTAAGGAGGAAATTATATGGCGTCATTCACACCGATGATGCAGCAGTATTTCAAAGTTAAAGAACAGTATAAGGACGCTATCCTCTTTTTCAGACTCGGCGATTTTTACGAGATGTTTTTCGACGACGCTGAAATAGCTTCGAAAGAACTTGAACTCGTTTTAACCGGCAGGGACTGCGGTCAGCCGGAACGCGCGCCGATGTGCGGAATTCCGTACCACGCCGCCGATTCGTACATAGCGAAACTCGTCTCAAAGGGCTACAAGGTCGCCGTATGCGAGCAGACCGAGGACCCCGCGAGCGCAAAGGGCATTGTTACAAGAGATGTTATCAGGGTTCACACCCCCGGCACGGTTATAGAGAGCAGTATGCTCGACGAGGATAAAAATAATTATCTCGGATGCCTTTATTTAAGAGAGGACGGAGCGGGCGTTTGTTTTTCGGACGTTTCAACCGGCGAAATTCACGTAACGCAGTTTACGGGAAAACACGCAGAGGATAAGGTCATAAACGAGACCGCGCGTTTTCTTCCGAGCGAAATCCTTATAAACGGATGTATAGAGAAATACGAAAAATTAAAAGAATATCTGACGAGAAAGATTTCGCTTTTTGCAGAAAATCTTTCGGACGACTGTTTCGAGTACGGCAAGTGCCTCGATATGATTAAAAAACAGTTTTCGCCCGAGACCGTCGCTTCGACCGAGATTGCCGATAAAAAATACGCGGTCTGCGCGCTCGGCGCGTCGATAGGCTATCTTATATCCGTACAGAAGAATTCACTTGAGAATATCAAGGATTTGGATTTATACAACGACGAGAAGTATATGACGTTGAATGCATCGGCAAGACAGCACCTGGAACTTACCGAGACTCAGCGCAGACGCGAGAAAAAAGGCTCGCTTCTATGGGCTCTTGATTACACGAAAACCGCGATGGGCAAACGCCTTATCCGTTCGTGGATAGAACAGCCTCTTGTAAGTGTAACGCACATAACCTCGAGACTCAACGCAGTCGAGGAACTGTTTTCGGACGCGCCGCTTCGCGAGGAACTTATTGCCGGCATGCAGGGCATAAACGACATTGAGCGTATTGTTACGCGAATCGTCTACGGCACTGCGAACGCAAAGGAGTTAAGGGCGTTAAGTCAGACTCTCTCAAAGGTTGTTCCGATAAAGGCGCTGTTAAAAAACAGACACTCCGCCATGCTCAACGACATAGGGGATGAAATCGACCCGCTCACGGACATAACGGAACTCATAGATTCTGCGATAAGCGACGACCCGCCGTTTACCGTCAGAGAGGGCGGAATGATAAGAGACGGATTCAATCCCGAGCTCGACGAACTGCGCAGTATAGTTTCCGGAGGCAAGGGATTTTTAGCTTCAATCGAATCCGCCGAACAGGAGAAAACGGGGATTAAAAAACTCAAGATAGGCTATAACAGGGTTTTCGGTTATTACATAGAGGTCCCGAATTCTTTTAAAGAGCTTGTCCCGGAAAATTACATCAGAAAACAGACTCTCGTCAACTGCGAGAGGTTTATAACTCCCGAGCTTAAGGAACTGGAATCAAAAGTTCTCGGAGCGCAGGAGAGGATATCGAAACTCGAATACGAGCTTTTCGTTCAGGTCAGACAGCGGGCTGCCGACGCACAGTTCAGACTCAAGGCGACTGCCGATGCAGTGGCAAAATCGGACGTTCTTTGTTCATTCGCGTATTCAGCCGTTACGAACGGATATGAACGCCCCGACGTTGACAATTCGGACGAAATAATAATAAAAGACGGCAGACATCCGGTAGTCGAGAAGTTTTCGGACGGGGCTCCGTTCGTTCCGAATGATACCGTGCTTGACTGCTCAAAAAACAGAACGCTCATAATAACGGGTCCCAACATGGCGGGTAAGTCGACGTATATGAGACAGACGGCGCTGATAGTTTTAATGGCGCAGATAGGCTCGTTCGTCCCCGCAAAGAGCGCGAAAATCGGCATTGTCGACAGCATATTCACGCGTATAGGAGCCTCGGACGACCTTGCGGGCGGACAGTCGACGTTTATGGTCGAGATGAGCGAGGTTTCGTCAATTCTCGAAAATGCAACTTCAAAAAGTCTTATAATTCTCGACGAGATAGGCAGGGGAACATCTACTTACGACGGTATGAGCATCGCCCGAGCCGTGCTCGAATACGTTACAGACAAAAAGAAGCTCGGAGCAAAGACGCTTTTCGCAACCCACTACCACGAACTGACGGAGCTTGAAAACGAATTCGACGGCGTTATAAATTACAACACGTCGGTAAAGCGCAGAGGGGATTCGATTACATTCTTAAGACGAATCGTAAGAGGCCCCGCGGACGGCAGTTTCGGTATTGAGGTCGCAAAGCTTGCCGGACTTCCCCAGAGCATTATAAACAGAAGCAAGGTAATTCTTAAAAAACTCGAAGAAACCGGCAATGTTCCCGTCGTTATAAAGCATGAGACAGCCGAGGACGATTCCGGACAGATATCGTTCGAACGCGAGGCATGCGGCGACGTTATCGAGGAGTTAAGAAAGACCGACGTAAATACGTTAACTCCGATAGAGGCTCTGACGCTTATTTACGAATTAAAAAAGAAGATAAATTAACTTAACGAAAGGAGACGGCGGATATGCCTAAAATAAATGTTTTGCCTCAGCACGTCGCGGAATTGATTGCCGCGGGCGAGGTTGTGGAACGTCCGTCGTCGGTCGTTAAGGAACTCATAGAGAATTCAGTCGACGCGGGTGCGAAACGCATAACCGTCGAAATCAAAAACGGCGGAGTTCGGTTTATCAGAATTTCAGACGACGGATGCGGAATTTCGCGCGATGACATACGAAACGCGTTCGTCTCCCACGCAACGAGCAAGATTAAGACGGGAAGCGACCTCGACAGGATAACGACTCTCGGATTCAGGGGTGAGGCGCTTGCAAGCGTAGCGGCCGTCGCAAGAGTTGAGACTCTTACAAAAACCGCGGATGAGGACATCGGCACACGGTACGTTATCGAGGGAGGAAAGGAAAAGACGTGTGAGGACGCGGGTTGTCCCGACGGCACGACGTTTATAATACGCGATATTTTCTATAATACCCCCGCGAGAATGAAATTCCTGAAAAAGGATTCGACCGAGGGAAATTACGTTTCCGACGTGGTTGTGCGCCTTGCTCTATCGCACCCGGGGATAGCGTTTTCGCTTATTAAGGATAATAAACGCGTTTTGTCTACGTCGGGTTCGGGTTCTTTAAAAGATACTGTTTACTCCGTATTCGGCAGAGAATTTTCATCGTCTCTTATCGAGTGCGGATATACAGTCGATTCGGTCTCGGTCAGCGGTTTCGTTTCGCTTCCGGCGGCGGGCAGAGCTACGAGAAATATGCAGCACTGCTTTGTAAACGGCAGATACGTAAAAATTCCATCGGCTTCGTCGGCTCTTGACAATGCGTACAAGAACAGCGTAATGGTCGGCAAATTCCCGTCATGCGTACTGTTTATAACCGTTCCTCCCGAGAGCGTGGACGTAAACGTTTCCCCCGCAAAGACTGAGGTAAGGTTTTCCGACGAACGTAAAATTTACGAAGTTATATATTATGCGGCGCTCGGCGCGATTCGTTCGAACGACGTCAGAAATCAGATTAAACTTGATAAAAAAGAGCCGATAAACGAATTTATAAACAGAAATAAAGAACCGATAAAACAGACCGTCATGCCCGAAAACGTGACAGAGGTTAAACTGAAAATCCCCGGAATCGTAACATCAAAAGCGGTAAGTGCGGAAAATGAAGCAAAGCCTGTTTTAAACGGCGGATTCGAATTTAACAGACGAAAAGTCAACATTGATATTTCTGCGGCGGACGAAGAGAATATTACGGATATAAAAAATACTAAAAAACCGGCAACAGCCGTAACGGAAGCCTTTGAGCGTAAAAATACCGAGCCGGCAGCCGGACTGACTTCGCCGTCTCAATATGCGAAGCTTCACGAACCCGAACCGCCGTCGTACTCATTAAACGACAGCGAAACGCCCGATTTGATATCGGGATATGAAAAAAACATTAAAAACGAGGAAACCGCCGAACCTGCACCGCTGAAAACCGAGGACGAAAAGGACGCGGAGGATTTCAGCGTAATAGGCGAGGCGTTCAACACATACATAATTGCGCAGACAAAAAAGAAATTATTATTTATAGACAAGCACGCGGCGCACGAGCGTATTTTATTCAACGAATTAAAAAAGCGCGGAGCGGATTCATCTTCACAGCTTTTGTTACGACCCGTCACGGTTACGTTAAGCCGGGTCGAGTATATCGCCGTCACGGACAATCTTGATTTGTTTAAAAATGCGGGATATGCCGTCGAGGATTTCGGCGAGGGGTGTATCGTCGTCAGGGAGTGCCCGATTGATTTAAGCGAGACGGATATCGCCGATATCATAACCGAGCTTGCGGGACAGCTCATGGACGGAACGAAAGCCATGATGCCCGAAAAACTCGACTGGCTCTATCATTCTACTGCGTGCCGTGCCGCGATAAAGGCGGGAAACAACATTTCTCTGCCGGAACAGAGAGAACTTGTAAGACGCGTACTGTCCGACGACGACGTAAGATTCTGTCCGCACGGCAGACCGGTTATAATCGAAATGTCGGAATATGAACTTGAAAAACAGTTCGGAAGAATACAGTAAACAATAATTTACCTCGGTAAATTATTGTTTCCGGGAGGAAAAAACGGGTGATTAAAATTGCCGCTGTCGTCGGTCCCACGGCTTCGGGTAAAACCGCGTTGTCCGTGACTCTTGCCGAGAAATTTTCCGGCGAGATAGTTTCCGCCGACTCGATGCAGATATATAAAGGTATGGACATAGCCACGGCGAAGCCGACAGAGGAGGAGAAACGCTCAATTCCCCATCACATGATGGATTTCCTCTCTCCCGACGTAAAATATTCAGTCTCCGACTATGTTAAGGACGCGAAAAAATGCGTTTCGGACATTGTTTCGAGAGGAAAACTCCCGATTGTCGCGGGCGGAACGGGACTGTACGTCGATTCACTTTTGACAAATACGGATTTCGGCGAAATGCCCGATAATTCGAAAATAAGAAAAGAACTTCAGTCAAGACTTGAAAAAGAGGGCAGTTCCGCCATGCTCGGCGAGCTTATGAAAATAGACCCGGAGTGCGCGAAAACGCTTCACGAGAACAACGCCGGCAGGGTAATCAGAGCGCTGGAAGTATATTATCTCACGGGCGTGACTATGACCGAATTAAAAAGACGGTCGCATTTAACGCCGAGCGAGTACGACGCGTGTATTATCGGTATTAATTATAAGGACAGGGACGTTCTTTACTCGCGTATTGACAAGCGCGTTGATATGATGGTAAACGAAGGGCTTATAGAAGAGGCAAAACGTTATGCGGATTTATGCCCCGATACAACGTCGGCGCAGGCGATAGGATATAAGGAATTAAAGCCGTATTTCGACGGCGAAATAACCTTGGAATGCGCGCTCGATAACTTAAAACGCGCGACGAGACGTTACGCGAAACGTCAGATAACATGGTTTAAAAAAAACGGGAATATAAACTGGATTTATCCCGACGAGGATAAGGATTACATAAATACGGCGGAAAATATAATTTCCGAATTTTTAAAGAAAGGCGGCGACAGCGTATGAAAGACAGACCCGTTAAAGAAAAAAATTCTGCCCCGGACGAAAAGAAACTCAAACGCGGTGAAAAGCAGAAGCGCATACGTAAAATCAAAATCGCCGTGCTTATCTTTCTCGCGGCTCTCGCAGTCGCGCTCGGAATCTACGGCGCAAACCTTAAATCGTACGATTCGCTGAAAACGGGCACCGCGCTCTATCAGTCGGTTACAAAGGCAATAACGGCGCAGATGTACATCGTCAGGGATGAGGACTATGTCATAACGAACGTGTCGGGAAATATCGCCTCGGCAGTCAAGGACGGTCAGCGCGTGGGCAAGGGCGACGCAGTTGCGTACAGCTTTGCCTCCGATACGGCGGCGTCGAATCTGAACAGAATAAAAGAGATAGATTCTCTTTTGCAGTATTACAATCACGTAAATTCATCGTCGGTATCATCGGCTGTTACCGATACTCTCCCGCTTAAAAACGCAGCCGCGGACGCGCTGTTCGGCTATCTTAACGCGGTTTCCGACGGCGATATGACGGACTTTAACGACACTTCGGACGAGCTTAGAAAGGCGATTACCGAAATGCAGCTGTCCACGGGCGTAAAGCTCGATGTCAGCGAGAATATAGCGTCTCTCGAAAACGAGAAAAGCGCGCTTTCGGGTTCGGTCGGCAGTTATTCCACGATTACCGCGGAGCACCCGGGCTATTATATTTCGGGCGCGGACGGATATGAAAAACTGCTCGACTATTCTTCATATGACAAATGGACGGCGCAGGACGTTCTGAATGCGATAAAGGCTCAGCCTCAGACCGTCCCCTCCGGAGTTATAGGCAAGCTCGTCAATAAATACACGTGGTATCTTGCGTGCGTTGTCCCGACCGACGACGCGGTTGACCTTAAAACAGGTCAGACAAAGACCATATCGTTCCCGTACTCATCTGCGGGCAATATAAAAGCCGAGCTTATAAGAATGGAAAACAGCGCGGACGCGGGAATTCTTCTCGTATTCAAATGCAATACGATGAACGAGGAGGTTTCCGAATTAAGAAACGAGACCGCGCAGATTTACATTTCCGAATATAACGGATATAAAGTCGACAATTCAGCCATACGCGAGGTCGACGGCAGAACCGGAGTTTACGTTATCAAAGCAAACTCGGCTAAATTCAAATACGTTTACATTATTTATTCGGACGATAAGTATTCGATAGTTTCCGACCCCCCGCCCGTCAAGAACGAACAGGGAGAATACGTTGAACAGTCGAATGCGAATTATCTCGATTTGTATGATCAATATATTATAGGAGGCGTTGACCTTTATGACGGAAAATATCTCAAATGACCCGCGTTTTAACGCGATTGAGGAAAATTATAAGGTTATAAGGGAGAACATTGAAAAAAGCGCGTCGGTTTCGGGCAGAAGCGCACAGGATATAAAATTCATGGCGGTTACAAAAACCGTCGAGCCCAAATACATCAATCACGCGCTGTCTCTGGGCATTGACCTTATAGGGGAGAACAAGGTTCAGGAGTTTTTATCAAAAAAAGACGAACTGAATCTTGACGGAGTTGAAAAACATCTGATAGGACATTTGCAGTCCAATAAGGTTAAGAAAATCGTCGGCGAGGTTGATATGATTGAATCGGTCGATTCTGTCGATATCGCAAAGGAGATAGGTAAACAGTCGGTTAAGGCGGGGCTTTGCACGGATATACTCCTTGAAATTAATATCGGCGGTGAAGAATCAAAAACCGGCATGGACTTGTCTCTTCTTAACGACAGCCTTTACGAAATTGCCGAAATTGACGGAGTAAAGATAAAAGGACTCATGGCTGTGCCCCCGATTTGCGAAGATAAAGTAAAATTACGCTCTTATTTTGAGGATATGTATAAACTGTATGTTGACTTTAGGAGCAAAAACATTGATAATGTAAGTATGGAGATACTTTCACTCGGAATGTCGTCTGACTATACGGACGCGATTGAGTGCGGGTCAAATCTCGTAAGGGTGGGTTCCTCCCTTTTCGGAATGAGAAGTTACAGATAAGAAGATTGTTTTGCAGGGAATAGTATTAAGATAATTTTTTTGTACGAAAGGATTGTTATATATGAACGCATGGGAGAAAATAAAGAGTTTCGTAAACGTCCCGCAGGAGGATTACGAGGACGACGACATAGAAACAGAGGATTATGATTACGAAGAGCCCGCCCCGGTAAGAGAGCATAAGGCGAAAAAGTCGCTTTTTGACGCCGACGACGAGGAGGACGATTACGGCGCGTTTGAGCCGGCGAGAAAGGAGAGACCCCGCGCCTCTCACGCTCAGCCGTCATTCAGAACGTCTCCGATTCATACGAATAAGGTAGTCGATATTCACACCACGGCAAAACTTCAGGTCGTTCTGACAAAGCCCGTTAAATTTATGGAGGCTAAGGAGATTGCCGATAACCTCAACGAAAAGAGAACGGTAGTTCTCAATCTCGAATCCGCTCCCAAGGAGGACGCTATCAGAATTCTCGACTTCCTTACGGGCGTTGCGTACGCAAACGACGGAGAGATTAAAAAAATTGCAAAAAGCACGTTTATTATCACTCCCTACAATGTGGACGTGATGGGAGATTTACTTTACGAACTCGAAAATAACGGCGTATTTTTCGGATAATTATCCGCCGGACAAAATAAATTGTAACGGAGCGATACTTTTATGATAACATCGGCACAGATAAGAGAGCATAAATTCGAACTCTCGTCGGACGGCGCGTATACTGCCGAGAGCGTCGACAATTATATGAACGAACTTTCGGCTGAATTCGACAGTCTTTACAGCGAGAACCGCGAGATTATAAAAAGACTGTCCGTATTTGCAAAGAAAATAGAGGACTATAAGCGCAGTGAGGGCGTCGTTGCCGACACTCTTTTAACCGCGCAGAAATCCGCGTCTCAGACGATAGCGGGAGCCGCCGACGTCGTCGATAAAATGCTCGAGTCCGCAAAGGGACAGGGCAAGAAAATCATAGAGGCGGCTCACAAAGAAGCGGATTCGATAAAGCTCGACAGGGACGTTATTATAACCGAGGCGCAGAAAACTGCTCAGGAAATAGCAAAAAACGCGGCGGAAAACGCACAGAATATTATATCGGCGGCGGACGAAAAGGCGCGCGAGATTACGGATAAAGCGCAGGCAGACGCCGACGCTTTGATGCAGGAAGTTAAAGACAATACCGACGAGTATATAAAGCAGGCTAACGAGGAAAACGAGGCTGAGATTTCCCGCCGTCTTGATGAGGCGCAGAACAAGCTCGACGAGTCTCAGACAGTTCTCGATAACGCGAAATCCGAAGCCGAGAACACCGTTAACGAAGCAAAAAGCGAAGCTGAGCTGATAAAAGAGGAAGCCGAGAACACCGTTAACGAAGCAAAAAGCGAAGCCGAGCTGATTAAAGAAGAAGCCGAGAATATACGCGCCGAGGCTCAGAGAATTCTTGACGAGTCGAGAGCCGAGGCTCAGAAAATTATATCCTCGGCAAACGCACAGCGCGATGATATTATAAAGAGGGCGCATGAAGAATCGACGGTCGTTTCGTCTGACGAAAACATGACTGAAAATGATTCGGCGGATTCCGGCGAACATACAGAAGAAACTCCGGCGGAAGAATCAGAATTAAATCATAAAAACGATGCCGTTGAAACAGCCGTCGAAGTCGAAGCCGAAAAAATCGGAAACATCAACGACGAAAAAGATGTTGAAAAAATTGAAGAAGATGAAAGCGCTTATTCCGATGAATCCGGCGTTTACATCGAGGGTATTTCATCGGACGAGGACATTATTATAAACGATACGGACAATACGGAAGATTCCGCGGGTGTTTTAGAATCAGATGAAAACAGCGAGGGTTTCGATGAATTTTTTTCCGACGGCTGGAACGACGTTAACGTTATAGATAACGACGTGCCGGCGGCGGTTGACAGCTTCACGCTCGACATGAACGCGTTCGGCGATGATGACGACGTTTCCGAATCTCAGTCCGATTCCGACAAAAAAACCGAATCCGAAACAGTGCCAGAGGAAAAACCGGATGAAGCAAAAACTGAGGAAAGCGCTTCCGATATTTCGGACAAGACGGAGGACGAACCCGTTAACAGTGTAAAGCGCGACACCGTAAATCCGTTTGACGCGACCGGTTCGGACAATATAGACAACGAAAACGACGTTTTATCGGATTTCGAAATAGATTTCAGCATTTTCGAGGAAGACCCCGATAAGGAGATTAAGACGGCGGATAAGAAAAACGAAAAGAAGAATTCAAAAAAATCAAAGCGTTCAAGGCGTAAATAATAAAGCGTTATTAAATTAAAAGGTATATATTAATATGAAAAAGGAAAACGGTAAGAAAATTCTTATCTTTCTGGGACAGCTTGCGGTCATGGCTCTGCTTATCGGAATAGATCAGCTGACAAAGTACGCCGCCGAACAGAATCTGATAGGCGAGAGAATCGTTTTGATTAAAAATTTCCTCGCTCTTACATATGTACAAAATACGGGCGCGGCTTTCGGCTCTTTTTCCGGCAATACGTTTGTTTTAGCGGGCGTTACGAGCGCGGTTATCATAGCGGGAATCGTTGTTCTCGCGCTCGGCAGGATAAAGGGCAAGCTCCCGTGCATGTGCGCTGTTATGATACTTGCGGGCGGAGTCGGAAATTTAATCGACAGAATCGCGAATAATTACGTAATAGATTTTATCGAGACTCTGTTTATCGATTTTCCCGTGTTTAATTTCGCCGATATACTCGTAACGTGCGGGGTTTTTATTGCGGTAATTTACATGATATACGACTCGGTCAAGGAATATAAAGAGAAAAAGAACGCTCAGCTGTCCGTCGGAGAGAACGGATGAACGGCCGCTATTCGTTTTCAGTCGACAATGAGAACGCAGGAACACGTATTGATAAATTCATAAGCGAGAATATCGAATCGGTTACGAGAAATTCCGTTCAGAAGCTTATAGAGTCGGGAGCGGTTACGGTAAATTCAGTTGTTCCGCCTAAGAATTATAAGTTAAAAAACGGCGACGATATAAGCGTTATGATTCCCGAACCCAAGGAAATTTCCGTCACGGCGGAGAATATTCCGCTCGATATCGTGTACGAGGATAACGATTTGCTCGTTGTCAACAAGCCTAAGGGTATGGTCGTTCACCCCGCGCCGGGAAATTACTCCGGCACACTCGTAAACGCGCTTCTTTATCACTGCAGGGATTCATTGTCGGGCATAAACGGCGAGATCAGACCCGGAATCGTCCACAGAATAGACAAGGACACGAGCGGACTGCTGATAGTCGCAAAAAACGACGTTTCGCACGTAAAGCTCGCAAGTCAGATACAAGCCCACAGCTTTAAAAGAGAATACGAAGCCGTCGTCGTCGGAAATATAAAGGACGACGCGGGAGTTATAGATAAGCCCCTCGGCAGAAGCCCGAAGGACAGAAAAAAACAGGCGGTCAACGGATTAAATCCCCGTTCGGCTGTCACGCATTACGAAGTTTTAGAGCGGTTCGGCGCGTTTACTCACTGCCGTTTTAGACTCGAAACGGGCAGAACGCATCAGATAAGGGTGCATCTTGCATCAATCGGTCATCCCGTTGCGGGCGACACCGTTTACGGGGGCGAAAAGAACAAATGCGATTTTGACGGACAGTGCCTTCACGCGCGGACTATTGGATTTATTCACCCGTCGACGGGCGGATATATGGAATTTACGTCCGAACTGCCGGAGTATTTCACATCATTTTTAAATAAGCTAAATAATAAATTCAAATAAAAATTAGGAGTGACTTTTTATGGATTCAGCAATGAAGAAAACACTTAAAAATGCCGCTGTCGATATCCGTATGGGTGCGATAGAGGGTACTTTTAACGCAAAGTCGGGACATCCCGGCGGTTCTCTTTCCATAGCGGAGATACTTGCTTATCTCTACTGGAAAGAAATGAACATCGACCCCAAGGACCCTAAAAAAGAAGACAGAGACAGGCTCGTCCTTTCAAAAGGCCACGCCGCTCCCGCGCTTTATTCAGCACTTGCATACAGAGGATATTTCCCCGTCGAGGATCTTAAAACATTGAGAAAGAGCGATTCGTATTTGCAGGGTCATCCCAACATGAATTACGTTCCCGGCGTCGATATGAGCACGGGTTCGCTCGGACAGGGCATTTCCGCGGCTGTCGGAATGGCTCTCGGCTCGAAATTCTCGGGCGATAAATTCAGAGTTTATACAATTCTCGGCGACGGCGAAATTGAAGAGGGTCAGGTTTGGGAGGCGGCTATGTTCGCTGCCGCTAAAAAGCTTGACAACCTCTGCGTTATCGTCGACAATAACAATCTTCAGATAGACGGAACCGTTGAGGAGGTCAACTCTCCCTATCCTATCGACGAGAAATTCTCGGCTTTCGGATTCAACGTTATCAATGTAAACGGTCACTGCTTCAAGGAGCTTGAAGAGGCGTTCGAAAACGCTAAAGCATGCAAGGGCAAGCCCACCGCGATTATTGCAAAGACCGTAAAGGGCAAAGGCGTTTCGTTTATGGAAAATCAGGTTTCATGGCACGGCTCGGCTCCCAATGCCGAACAGTACGCTCAGGCTATGGAAGAACTCAAGGCACAGAAAGCGGAGGTAGAATAATATGGCAGACGTAATTAAGACCGCGACCAGAGACGCTTACGGTAAGGCTCTTGCCGAACTGGGCGAAAAGAACGATAAACTTATAGTATTCGACGCAGACCTTGCGGCGGCTACAAAAACGGGTATGTTCAAAAAGGCATTCCCCGACAGATTCATAGACTGCGGAATAGCGGAGGGCAACATGATGGGCGTTGCAGCGGGTATGGCTACCGCGGGTTACACCGTATTCGCTTCATCGTTTGCAATGTTCGCCGCCGGCAGAGCGTTCGAGCAGGTCAGAAACACGATAGGCTATCCCCATATAAACGTTAAAATCGGCGCGACTCACGCAGGTATCTCCGTAGGCGAGGACGGTGCGTCGCATCAGTGCTGTGAGGATATCGCTCTCATGAGAACGATTCCCGGTATGACGATTATCAACCCCGCCGACGACATAGAGGCAAGACTCGCCGTATTCGCGGCTGCTGAAATGAACGGTCCGTGCTACATGCGTTTCGGCAGACTCGCAGTGCCCAGACTCTTTGACGAGAATTATAAATTCGAAATCGGCAAGGGCGTTTATCTTAAAGAGGGCAAGGACGTTACGATTATCGCAACGGGTCTTATGGTTGACAGAGCTCTTCAGGCTGCCGAGCTTCTTAAAGCCGACAACATTGATGCAGCCGTTATTAATATGGCTACCATCAAGCCCATTGACAGGGATATTATTATCGACGCTGTTAAAAAGACAGGCGCAATCGTCACCACCGAGGAACACAACATCATCGGCGGACTCGGCAGTGCGGTTGCAGAGGTCGTATGCGAAAGCTGTCCCGCTCCCGTCGTACGTCACGGCGTAGAGGACGTATTCGGAAAATCCGGTCCCGCTCTTGAGCTTCTCGAAATCTTCGGACTCAACGCCGCGGGTATCGCCGGAAAGGCAAAGGCCGCAATTGCATTAAAATAAGAAAGGCATATAAATTTAACGGTGGTTAAAATGGAAGAAATATATAACGTACGATTTTTTAATAAATTCTGCCGTCTGTGCGACGATTCGTATAACAGAGGCTGGAATGAGGCTAACGGAGGAAATCTTTCGTACAGAATGTCGGAGTTTGACGTCGACGAGGTCAGAAAATATTTTTCATACGAGAGAGACTGGCAGGATATCGGCGTAACGGTCGAAAATCTTGCGGGTGAATACTTCATGGTTACGGGCAGCGGTAAGTATTTTAAAAATACGAAAGAGGAGCCCGACGACAACGTATGTATTATCGAAATAGATTCGACGGGTACGAAGTACCGTATAGTATGGGGACTCGTAAACGGAGGCAGACCGACGAGCGAGCTTCCGACTCATCTTATGAACCACTCCGTTAAGAAAGACATAACGAAAGGCAAGAACCGCGTTATCTTCCATAACCACCCGATACATACGATATCTCTTTCGTTCGTACTCGACCTCGACGACAGAACGTTTACGAGAGAACTCTGGGATATGATGCCCGAGTGTCCCGTCGTATTTCCCCGCGGAGTCGGCGTAGTAGGCTGGCATACTCCCGGAAGCATTGAGATAGCCGAGGAGACCGCAGAGAAGATGAAGCGTTTCGACGTTGTAGTCTGGGCGGGTCACGGCGTATTCTGCGCGGGCGAGAGCTTCGACAGAGTTTTCGGAATTCTCGATACGGTAGAAAAGGCGGCGACCATTCTCTGCAACGTAAAAGCCATGGGCGGTAAGAAGTGGCGCGTGACAAAAGAGCAGGTTATGACGCTTTACGAGAATTACGGCATAGATGTCGACGGAACGTTCTTCGATTGATAAAAAAGTATGGAAGTTCACAAAAAACACTTGTAATAGTTGTTTTTTTGTGATAAAATTGATAGGTAATCATCCTTCCGAATGGAGAAATGTATAATGGCAAACTGTCCTCACTGTAATTATAAATTGTCGCTTGTCGATCTGAAAACCGAATGTCCCGTATGCGGAGTTAATATTCCGTACTACAACATGGACGAGGTTTTAAAGAAAGAGGCTGATAAAGCGGAATATGAGCACGCCATGACTCAGCCGAGATTCGACCGTCTTAAGGCGGCGACCATCGGTTCGACTGTCGCTAAGGTCAGAATCGGAATCTGTCTGCTTCCCCTGCTTGCGACTCTCCTTCCTTTAGGTAAGGAGGTTATCACTCTTCCGTATGCGGTTAAGTCCGTTACGGTCAACGCAATATCGATTGTAAACGCTTTTTCAAACCTCGATACGGGATTTTTGTTCTCGATGATGGGTTACGATAAGGTCGGCACCGCGTACATAGGCTACTTTGTAGGTCTTATAGGTATCGCGCTTGCAGCCGTCGCCGCGATTCTCAATCTTATTTTCCTCATTATGTCGTGCGGTAAAAAGGGTATTCAGCGTAACGTAGGCACCGCGATAGCGGGTATCGTTGCAACGGTCATAGCGGGCGTAGGATTTATTATCTACACCTCGACTATGAAGTCCGTAGCTCCCGACATTTTTTCGGGCAGCCTTGGCTGGGGCGGAATCGGAATTCTCGCCGCATTCGCCGCAGAAATCGCGATTAACCTTATCTATAAGAAAAAGGGTATTCAGGTTAAGTATACGGATGTTTCGCAGTATCTTATCGCTTATGACGAGAGAGTCAAGACCGGCGACGAAGAAAGCGAGTCGGTAACCGTTGAGGCTGATACCGTCGAAGTATCAGAGTAAATTCAATTTATGTAAATCACATGGCGGACGTATCGAAAGATGCGCCCGCTTTTTTTATATTATAGATGTGAATATAGATTACGGCAAAAATAAAAGACGCCCGCTTTTGCAGACGTCTTGGTGGGAACAATAGGGCTCGAACCTATGACCCTCTGCTTGTAAGGCAGATGCTCTCCCAGCTGAGCTATGCTCCCATATAAAAAATGTTGGTCGGGATGACAGGATTCGAACCTGCGGCATCTTGCTCCCAAAGCAAGCGCTCTACCAAACTGAGCCACATCCCGTTATCCCTTAACGAAAGGTATTATACTACAAAGGAGAATAGATGTCAAGAAATAAATTAAAATTATTGAATTTGTATTAAAATTATGGTATACTTTTTATAAATTTATATAATCTTATATTAATTTTATAATCCAAAATGCACATTTCCGCATAATGCGGTATTTGAAAAGGGAGTGTATTATTATGAAAGGTAAAATTTTAGTTGCGGGTGCGGGACACGGCGGGCTTTCGTGTGCGGCAAACCTTGCAAAAAGCGGATTCGACGTTACGGTACTCGAAAAACAGAAACGCGAAAATTTAGGCTACGACTGGGACGACGTATTTTTTATAGACTGTCTTGACAAAGCGGGATTTCCGAAAATGAACGAAAAAAATTATCATCATTCGTACCCGCTCCACTGTACGTCGCCTAACAAAAAAGACTGGATTTTGCAGGATTTTTCGGGACACGACCTCGACTGCTCGGTCGACAGAAAATATTTGTTAAGATATATGATATCGTTCTGCGAGGAGTGCGGAGTCAAGTTTATATTTGAAGCCGAGATTGCCTCCCCGATAACAGACGGAGCACGGGTTACGGGCGTAAAAGTTAAACAGAACGGCTTATTCTACGACTTTAACGCCGATCTCGTTATCGACGCGTGCGGTATGAATTCTACGCTAAGACGACTGCTTCCCAATAAGTGCGGAATTATCAATAATTTCGCCGACGACGAGTATTTCACCGTTTACAGAGCACTTTATGAAAGAAACAACGATTTAACGCCCGACGAGCCTTACAACGTTTATTTTTATCATAATTATGAGGGCGGAGTTGACTGGGTTCTCTGTGAGGAGGATTATATCGACGTTCTCGTCGGCAGATTCGGCAAAAAGCTGACTCAGGAACAGATTGACAACGCGCTTGCAGATTTCAGAAATGATTATTCGTCCTTAGGCGATAAAATCGTCAGGGGCGGTCAGGTAAATACTTTGCCGATAAGACGAATGATTCCCATGATGGTATGCGATTCGTACGCCGCGATAGGCGACAGCGCAGGTATGACGATTCCGCTTATCGGTTCGGGTATTTCCAATTCGATAAAAGCGGGCAAGATTCTCGCCGACGTTATCGAGGAATGTGACGGCGACTATTCGAGAAAGAATCTCTGGCAGTATGAGTACAGATATTTCAATGAAATAGGCAAGGATCTCGTTCTGCTCGATATCGTACGCAAGGTTATCATCTCCGTTAAGGGCGAGGACGTTGACTTCATGCTCAACAATAAAATTCTCACATCCTCGGATATCTCGATGGCGAGCGGCGGCGGATTCGATTTAAACATACCCGCTCTTGCAAAAAAAGGCGCAAAGCTTCTTAAAAATCTCGCTCTCGTTGCGGGCGCGGCTCCCAAGGTTATGGGCGTGCTGAAAATTAAAAAAGTATGCGATTCGATGCCCAAAGAGTACGACGAAAAGAAAGTCAGCGAGTGGATAGAGGAATACACCGCACTGTAATTTGAGCGGATGAAAGGATAGAATATGAAAAAATTACTTTGTATAATACTCTCACTGCTGATGATTCTGCCTATGAGCGTTACGGCTTTTGCCGAAACGGGCAGGGCTTATGACGAGTCGGAATGCAGTCAGCTCCCGATTGTATTTGTAAGGGGAATGGATTTTCCGAATTTAAAAATAAACCCCGATTCCGACGACAGCGAAAACGCAATTAAATTCGATTTTAAAACAGTTGCTCCGTTTGTCTCGAAAGCCGTTTTAAATCTTATAAAGGGTGATAAGGATTCGGCTTTAGAAAACGTTATAGACTGTTCGTACGAGATTTTTAAATATAATGCGATGGACGAAAACGGCGACCCGCTTTATAATACGGGAATGGTCAAATATCCCGAGAGTGCGGAAAACTATCCGCTCTTTTATGACGAATATGACCTCGAAAACGGCTTGACTCATACGCTTATTGAGTCAATGCCCGCAAAGCACGTGTATTACATTCATTATGACTGGAGGCTCGACCCGCTTACCGTTGCCGACGAGATTAACGATACGGTAAACAGGGCGATTGAGGCGACGGGTCACGAAAAGGTAAAGATAATCTGCTCGAGCATGGGCGGAATCATGACGATGGGCTATCTTACGAAATACGGATATGACAAAGTCGAAAGATGTCTGTTCATGTCCTCGACGTTCTGCGGAACGCAGATTGCGTCCGACATGTTCACGGGTAAAATCAAGTTTACGCCCGAAACGCTTTATAACTTCTGCTATAATGCCGTTTCCGACTCGTTTATTCTCTCGAGAATCGTTAAGTCGCTTTATAAATCGGGACTTTTCAATTCTCTTATGAAGGTTACGGACTACATAGTAGATAATTATAAGGACGAAGTATACGAGAGAGTTTTTATCCCCGTATTTTCTCACATGCCCGTATTCTGGGGACTTATCCAGCCCGAGGATTACGAGGACGCGGTTGATTACATCTTAGGCGGAAGAACGGACGAAAACGCCGAATTCTTAAAGAGAACCGACGCACTCCGGGACATGATGAAGAACAGAAACGAGCTCCTTGATAATATGATATCCGACGGCGTTAAAATCGCGGTCGTTTCGCACTACAATCAGCCCTTAGCTCCCGTATATGAGAGCGCGGATTTTAACGGCGATACTGTTTTGGAGACTCTCCAGACTTCGGGCTATGCGACTGTTGCAAAGTACGGCGAAACGCTCGGAGATGATTACGTTCCCGAAAATGAAAAATATCTCTCTCCCGACAGAGTCATTGACCTCTCGACGGCGATTCTGCCCGAGTATACTTATATTATAAAGAACGCTCCGCACGTCGCTTGCTCGTACGGTACAGAGTATAATGAATTTGCAATGTATCTTTTAACAACGGACGGCGATTTAAAACCAGGAACAAATGAAAGATATCCGCAGTTTATGATCTCCGATAAAAACAAAGAGACACTGAAATCATTTGATTAAAATTCAATAAAAACAAACGGTGCTGTAAAACTCATTTTTACAGCCCCTGTTTTTTAACTTACAACCGGGATAGGGAAAAATATAGGACTGTAAAACCGAGGTTTACCTCGTTTTACAGTCCGTTTTTTTAGTCCAAGGATCTTTAACTTCCCCTATTTTTTTTAAACAAACGAAACAACGGCAGACATGCGGAGAAAAATTTTTTATATGCTTCGCAGTAGTCCCTGTCCTCTCTCTGCCTCTTGCAGCCGCCAGCCCTGCACAGCGGGAAAAACGCACATTTTCTGCACTTATCGCTGACAGTAAGACTCTCTCTTATAAAATCTTCCGCTCTTTTCGACTTTGCCGCCGAGGAGAGCGATACGGAATTTATGTTACCCAAAAGCCAATCGTCTGTACAGTAGAAGTCGCACGGATATATATTTCCGTTGCCCTCTATTACAAACTGGTGAGTACAGTGTCCGCACAGTCCGCACTGCTCCGGATGTTCGCCCAGATACATTCTGACAAGGTTATCAAAATAACGTATACTTATATAATTTCCGCGCACGAAATCCTTTACGTACAGATTAAAAATTTCGATAAGATATCTTGCGTACTGCTCGTTGGTCATGTACAGCTCGCTCTCGCTCTTATCTCCGAACGCTCGCAGGCACGGGATAAACTGCAAATACTTATATCCCTGCGAACGAAAATGGCGGTATATCTTACCGGCATTTTCGGCGCACGAGCCTGTCAGAACGGTCAGAATATTGAATTCTACGCCGTATTTTTTAAAAATCTCAGCAGCGCGCGTTATCTTGTAGTAAGAATTCTGTCCGTCGGACGTGAGTCTGAATCGGTTGTTTTCGTAATCGCCGTCAAGGCTTAATCCTACAAGGAATTCGTTTTCTCCGAAAAATTTTGCCCAGTCGGAATCAACGAGTGTTCCGTTTGTCTGAATTCCGTAAAAAATCCGCGAATTTTTAATATTATACTTCTTAACCGTATCGACAAAAAATTTAAAATATTCAATCCCCGCGATAAGCGGTTCCCCGCCCTGAAACGAGAATGAAATGCTCTCGCCAAAGGCAAATTCGAGCGCGCTTTTTATAAGATTTTCGGCGGTTGTTTCGCTCATTTTTCCGAATGAAAATTCATCCCTTGACGATGAAACGTCGCAGTAAAAGCAGTATTTGCATCGTAAATTACACATGCTCGACGCGGGCTTTATCATTATCGACAGCGGAGGCATTACTTTATGCCTCTCGGATTATTTTCAAAATCAGACTGAATTGAGTCAAGCTTTTCATGCATTTCGTCTGCGATTGTCGGATATGCGGGCGTTCTGTTGTAGTTTTCGCCCTCGTCGTCGGTCAGAATATGGAGCCAATTCTTGCGGAACTTATCAAAGAATGCGGAGTTGTCGTTCTGAATGTTCTTAAAATACTTGAACGTAACGTATTTATTGTCGTTGAGAACGTCGAAATTATAGTCCTTATATTCGTCGAGACTCTTTATGTAATCGGTCGGTACGGTGTACTGAATCGCCTTGATTTTACGGCGTTTCATGTGCAGAATCGGGCTGTCGGACGTGTGAATAACGGAGTCGTTTTTGATTAAATCGACCATGGACTTGCCGTCTATCGTTCTGTCGGACGGAAGATAATCGCTCTGTCCCGAATTGCCCGTTATCGAGCACATATTTATAAGAGTCGGGAATAAATCGACGAGAGTCGCGCTCTGCGAACGCGTACCGCCCTTTTCAAAAAGGGCGTTGTTATTGTCCCAGCGTATCATAAACGGAACCTTTTGTCCGCCCTCGTAGGCAAGATATTTTCCGCCGCGAAGATCGCCCGTAGAGCCTTCAAGCGCGGGACCGTTGTCCGAGGTAAATATAATTATCGTGTCGTCCAAAACGCCTAATTCTTCCATAGTATTGAATAATTCGCCGAGGTAGTGGTCGAATTCCTCAACGCAGTCGACATACGTTCCCATGCCCGACGTACCTTTGAATTCGTCACCGACATAAACGGGCGCGTGAGGCCACGGGGTCGTATAATATGCGAAGAACGGCTCGTCCGAGTTTTTAACGGTATCGGTTATCCAGTCGGATATCTCCTTATGAATCCACTTTGTAGCGTTCGACTGGTCTTTTAATTCGTCGGTACCGTGTACGATTTCGTACTCGCCGTTTTCCTCCTTGACATGGTAAAACGGCTTCATATCGTTAACGTGGTGGCTTCCGTAGAATACGTCGAAGCCCTGATTCGTCGGCAGATACTCGCCGTAGTCGCCAAGGTGCCACTTGCCGAAGCATCCGGTATTATATCCCGCGCTCTTGAAAACCTCTGCAATCGTTATCTCGTCGCCGAGCATGCCGTCGGTGTTGTTGAGCATTTCAATACTGTTAAATACGCGCGTCTGCGCAAACGGCGTAAAGCAGTTTACCGTCGGATAAATAACGTTGTCGGCATAACCGCGGTACGGATATCTGCCCGTAAGAGCGGCGAAACGCGCGGGAGAGCATACCGAATAGCTTGAATAGAAATTCTCGAAATTGAGTCCGTTTTCGCCTATCGAATCAATATTCGGCGTGTCGTAAATCGCGCCGTTTAACGAAATATCGGAGTAGCCGAGATCGTCCATTAAAATTACGAGAACGTTCGGTTTGCCCTTTGCATTTTTATCAACGCCGTTGAGATAATCGTCCTGTCCGTCCCACATTCTCTCTGTGACGGGCTTCGTTCTCATATTCATTGTAAGAACGTAGAATATCGACGAGCCGACAAGAAGAAAGCTCATCGCTCCGCACAGAACTTTTTTAAGCGCGTCGGATTTAAACGCTTTTTTCGCAAATACAAATATAAGAGAGAGGAAAACGATTCCCGGCAGAGCGATAAGAAGATTACCGCCGAGTCTTGTAAAGAAATTGCCCTCGCCGGTGATAAGCGGATGTTCGGAGCTTGAAAATCCCGCCTTACCGCTTATCAGCGCGCCGAAGCCCGCGTCCGCGCCCCATATAACATGGAACAAAAACGTGCCGAGCCCCGCCGCGAGATAACCCGCAAGCATTGTAAGATATACTTTCTTTTTTATTATAATCGATAATAATATGACTGCCGCCGAGATACAGCAGTATCCCGCCGAAATTATTGCAATGATATTTTGTCTCGTGATAAGCTGTAAAAGCATTATCACAACGCCGATTACAAGCATTATTATCGGAAATACTTTTTTACCGTTGTCGAATTCGAGTTTTCTTTTCATTACGGCACCTCGTTTTTTTATTACTTGTTATGATGCTATTATATAAAAAATAATCGAAAATGTCAATAATTCGTTGCTATATCAATGTTGACGGGGCGAAATTTTTGCTGTATAATTTACATTATAAGGGAGATGGTCGTATGATAAAGCGCTTGCCCGCGTCATACTGCGGTGAAATAGATTTTTGGAAATTTCTGTGCTGTATTGTAATTGTAATACATCATTCGTTCCAGATATTCGGCGAACGTGTTTACATGGGTTCGGGTTCGATCTGCGTTGAATTCTTTTTCATGGTTACAGGTTACCTGACGGCGATGTCTGTCGCCAAAAAAAATGAGAAATTCGAAAGTTCGAAAATCGGAACGCAGACGGTTGGGTTTCTGCTTCATAAAATCAAGGGCTTTATTTACTGTTATGCTTTCGCTGTTGTAATTTGCCTTGCCGTAAGGATTTTAACCGAGGGAGTTAAAAAAACGATATTCAGCGAAAAGTTTGCACTGACAATAGTCGATTTACTTTTCCTTAATTCCAGCGGTCTTCCTCACTGGTATATTTTTTCGGCATCATGGTATCTGTCGGCGATGCTTATCGGTCTTGCGGTTATTTATCCGATAATGCGTAAAAACCGCGATTTGTTTGTCAATATTATTGCTCCGCTCACGGCGATAGTCTTATACTCCGTTATGATAAAAAAGGACGGATATATCGGCGGTCCGGACAATTGGTATTATATTGTAACAAAAGGCGTTTTAAGAAGCATTGCAGGTCTGTGTCTCGGTTCGACGGCGTATGCTCTGTGCGAGAAAATGAAAAAACGTACATATTCTCCGGCGGTATCCGTTCTTTTCTCGCTTATCAATATTACCGCTATGGCATATGCGTTTATTGTACTTAATAAGGATAATCTTGATCAGTCCATAACGCCCGCCGTTATTTTCATGTTCTTTTTATGTCTGTGCATATCGGCAAGCAAGGTTTCCGCTCTGTCCCCGGTATTCGGTTATTCTTTTTTTTCGTATCTCGGAAAACTCAGTATGAGCATTTATCTGTGTCATCAGAGTGTTGCGTATTTTGCGTCGGGAATAATTAAAAGTTCAAGCTCTCTTAAAAATATTGTTACCTCGACCCCTTCGCTCAGACCTGCTATACTTTTGTTTTATATTCTCGCGTCTGTACTGCTCGGCGTTATATGCCTCGGCGTCTGCTCGAGAATTCAAAACAGAATTAACGATAAGAAAAACGAACCCGTTAAGGCTTGACTTTTGTGACGGTTGATATTAAAACAATTGTTTCGATGACCGATGCGAACGGAAATTTTTCTTTTAACGGTTGACGGATTAATATCATTGTATAAAAATAAATATAAAAGAGAACCCGTCGTTATTCGGCGGGTTCTCATTAGTTCTAATGATATGATTATTTTAATCCGTTTTTGGCTTTCATCTTAGCGTAAACCTTGGTGGGAAGTCCGTAGAGGTTGATGAAGCCGGTTGCGTCTGCCTGGTTGTAAACGTCGTCCTCGTCAAACGTTGCAATCTCGGGGTCATAGAGCGAGTACGGAGAGGTTACTCCGGCGTTAATCATATTGCCCTTATAGAGTTTAAGTGTAACGTCGCCGGTAACGGTTTTCTGCGTAGTCTTTACAAACGAGAGGATAGCCTCGGTGAGGGGCGAGAACCACAGAGCGTTGTAAACGTTCTCTGCGAGCTTCTGAGCTACGAGAGATTTGTAGTGAGAGGTCTCCTTGTCAAGGCAGATGGTTTCGAGAACCTCGTGAGCCTTGTAAAGAATAGCTCCGCCGGGAGTCTCGTATACACCGCGGCACTTCATGCCGACGAGACGGTTTTCAACGATATCGAGAAGTCCTATGCCGTTGTCTCCGCCGAGCTTGTTAAGAGTCTCGACGATTTCAACAGCGCCCATTTTCTTGCCGTCAATCGCAGTGGGAACGCCCTGCTCGAAATGAATTTTAACATAAGTCGGCTTGTCGGGAGCCTGTTCGGGAGATACGCCCATCTCAAGGAAGCCCTTTTTGTTGTAAGTCGGCTCGTTTGCGGGATCCTCAAGGTCGAGTCCCTCATGGCTTAAATGCCAGATGTTTTTATCCTTTGAATAGTTTGTCTCACGGTTGATTTTAAGGGGTACCTGATGAGCCTCCGCGTATTCGATTTCCTCCTCACGGGATTTAATCGACCACTCACGCCAGGGAGCGATTATGGGCATGTCGGGTACGAATGCTTTGAGCGCAAGTTCGAAACGAACCTGGTCGTTGCCCTTGCCGGTACAGCCGTGGCAGATAGCGTCTGCGCCCTCTTTGATTGCGATTTCGGCAATACGCTTAGCGATGATGGGACGTGCAAACGCGGTGCCGAGCATGTAGTCCTCATATTTTGCGCCCGCCTGAACGCAGGGGAAAACGTAGTCGGTGATGAACTCCTCGGTAAGATCTTCGACATAGAGTTTGGAAGCTCCGGTCTTGAGTGCCTTTTCTTCGAGTCCGTCAAGCTCGTCAGCCTGTCCGACGTTGCCGGAGACGGCGATAACTTCGCAGTTGTTGTAGTTTTCCTTGAGCCAGGGGATTATGATTGAAGTGTCGAGACCGCCCGAATAAGCGAGTACGACTTTTTTGATATCTTTCTTTTCCATGGTGATTACCTCACTTGCGTTTGTTATTTAGTATGGTATGATTATACATTTTCTTGTATAAATAATCAATATGTAATACAACGGATATTTGAATAAATATTAATTTTTTATTGTATATATTAACCAAATCGACTGTTATTATATAATAAATATGTCCCGAACGGAATGTCCGGGACGGATTATATATTCAATTCATATACACAGTATACATTTTTTGTATATTGTATTCATTTTTTAAGCTTTGAAAAATTCGTAAAATGCTCTGTGCGCCATGTAAACGTCGATTTTTGCGATAACCTCGAACGGAGCGTGCATTGAGAGAACGGGAACGCCTACGTCGATTACGTCAATATCGAGATTTGCAACGTATTTTGCGACAGTTCCGCCGCCGCCGTGGTCGACCTTGCCGAGCTCGCCTGTCTGCCACGCTATATTATTGGTATCGAGAATCGTTCTTACCTTGCTTACGAATTCAGCCGACGCGTCCGAGGTGCCGGATTTGCCTCTGGCTCCCGTGTACTTCGTAACGACGACTCCGTGGTTTATATAAGAAGCGTTTTTCTTTTCGATAACGTCGGGGAACGTCGGGTCAAACGCCGCGTTGACATCTGCGGAGAGACACTGCGAACGGCTTAATACTCTGTGACCGGGAACGCCCTGAGCCTCGGCGAGGTCGTATATAAAGTACTTCATATACGAAGAATTGAGTCCCGTATTGCCGTCGCTTCCGGTTTCTTCTTTATCCGTAAGAACGGTCATTACAGTATACTCGGGGTCAACTGTCGAGAGAATCGCGGTGACTGCGGGGTATGCGCATACTCTGTCGTCGTGACCATAGGAGCCTATCATACTGCGGTCAAATCCGATATCGCACGACTTCTGTGCGGGGACGGCTTCAAATTCCGCGCTTAAAAAGTCCTTTTCACTGAATCCGTATTTTTCATAGAGAATATTTAAAATATTGAGCTTGACGGACTCGGAAACCTTGTCGTCCTTAAACGGTCTGCTGCCGACGAGAATATTAAGCTCCTCGCCCTTGACTCCGTTTGCGAGCGTGCGTTTCTCCTGCTCCTGCGCAAGGTGGGGGAGAAGGTCGGTTACGACAAATTTCGGGTCATTTTCATCCTCGCCTATCGTAACGTTTATTTTCTCTCCGCCGTTTTTAACTACAACGCCGTGAAGCGCGAGCGGAACTACCGTCCACTGGTATTTTTTGATTCCGCCGTAGTAGTGCGTTTTGAACAGAGCCATTTCCGTATCCTCGTAGAGCGGATTGGGCTTTAAATCGAGTCTCGGCGAGTCGATATGCGCCGCGGCGATTCTTACGCCCTCGGATACGCTCTTTTTGCCAATGACGGCGAGAATTATCGCCTTGCCCCTGTTGTTCATATAAACCTTTGTACCGCTCTTATAATCGGTGCCGGGGACGAATTTTATAAATCCGTTTTCTTTTGCGAGTTTTTCGACGGACGCGACGGCTTCTCTCTCGGTTTTAGCCGAATTTAAGAAAGCTTTGTAATTTTCGCAGTAGCTGTCGGCGGCGGAAATTTCCTCGTCCGAGAGCGTTTTTGACGCATGCTTGTTGTCGTAGAACAGTTTTTCTTTAAGAAGCTGTCCGGGTGTTTTTTCTTCCATATATTTATCCTCCTAATCAATAATCGTATAATTTATCGTACATGGCTTTCGCCTTTGCAACCTTATAAACGTAATGTCCCGTGTCGCGTATCGGAATAGAATCAAGCGTTTTTCCGTCGGACGAATATTTGGGATTTTTAAGCCACGAATTTACGCTTCCGCGCCCGGCGTGGTATGCCGAGAGAACCTCTCTGTCGGTTTTAAATTCCTCTGTGAGCATGCCGAGAAACAGTGCGCCGTATTTAATCGAAACGGACGAATCAAACAAATCGTCGAACGTGTAGCTTTCGCCCGTCTTTGTCAAAAGCCAGTCGAACGTGTCTTCGGTTATCTGTGTAAGCCCTCTTGCGCCGAGATAGGAAACCGCGTCCGGGTCAAAGCCCGATTCCGTTTTTATAACCGCGAATAGCATTGCGGGGTCTATTCCGTATTCGTCCGCCGCCGCTATGACTTCATCTTTGTATCTATCCGGATAAATAAGACGGAGCACGGGATTTTTCAGTGCCGCCGAAACGATAAGAACGATAACGACGGCGGTTATTATTCTTTTTATTACTCTTTTCATATATTAATATACTCATTGACGAATTGTTTAAGCTCGTCCTCGATTTTGTACGGCGGATATGAGCGGACGGTGAAGTCCGATTTTGAAATATAGAATTCGTCGTCATGCTGTGCGGACATTCGCATCCTTGCCTGTTCGGGGGTGATTGAATCGCGCTCGGTTATTCGTTTTAATCTGATATCCTCCGGCGCGGTCACTGCTATAACCGTATCGCATATTTTATCCCCGCCCGCTTCGAAAAGCAGGGGAGCGTCTATTACCGCCGCCGCCGAACCCTCCTCGAGCGCAAAATCAGCTTTTTCCTTTGCTATGCGCATGATTTCCGGGTGCATTATCGAGTTTAATTTAAGCGTGTTTTCCTTTGTCGAAAATGCAATTGAAGCAAGCTTTGCTCTTATAACGTTTCCGTCCTTATCGAGAATCGAATTTCCGAATGCGTTAACGAGTTCATTTATAATATCCGAACCCTTTTCGGTTATATTATGCGCGATTTCGTCCGTATCAATGACGGCGCAGTTTAATTTTTTAAGATATTCGCCGACATAGCCCTTTCCGGCTCCCGTCTGTCCCGTAAGTCCGACAATCGGGCGTTTTATTGCGTTTATGAATCTGAACGCCGCCGAGCGGTAAAGTCTGTTGCACACGGCGAGTCCCACGCCCTGCTTTGACGGAGCACGGGAATAAACCTTTTTCGCGCCCTGCTCGTCAAGCTCTCTTAATGCGTCGAAAAGGCGGTGTGTCTGCGTCAGCGGTTCGTTGTATCTGCCCATGGTAACGCAGATTCTGTTTTTGAATAAATCCTCCTCGCCCTCGAAGCAGAGTACGCCGTACTTGTTTTCGGGGTCGTTTTTACTTATAAATTCATTGAATTCTTTAAGATTGCCTTTTATAATCGTGATTTCGGCGTTGGGCGCGTAGTGCTTGTATTTCATTCCGGGCGAAGCCGCCGTTTTGTCCTTTGCAAGGGGATTTAAAACCGCCTCGTCAACGTCGACTCTGCCCAGTACGCTCCTTAACTGCTCGACGGTTATTCCGCCGGGACGGAGAAGTCTCGGCACGGGCGATGCAAGAGTTATGACCGTGGACTCTACTCCCACGTCGCAGTCTCCGCCGTCGCATACCGCGTCCGCGCGCGTGTCCATATCCGCAAGCGCGTATTCATACGAGCTCGGACTCGGAAAACCCGAAATGTTCGCAGACGGCGCGGCGAGGGGGCAGGAAAGTGCGATTATTTTATTGGCTATCGGATTTGACGGCATTCGAATTGCTACGGTATCGAGATTTCCGCTTGTAACCGACGGAATCTCGTCACGCTTTGGCAGTATCATGGTTAAAGGACCCGGCCAGAACGCCTCGGCTAATTTCTTTGCGGACTCGGGAACCTCGCGCGCTATATTATAAATTTCGTCAAAACGCGATATATGTACTATCAGCGGATTGTCGCTCGGTCTGCCCTTTGCTTTGAATATATTTTTAACCGCTTCGGGGTTGAATGCGTCGGCGGCGAGTCCGTATACGGTCTCCGTCGGGATGACCGCGATTCCGCCGTTTTTTAATATTTCGGCGCATTTTTCAATGTCCGCGATATCTTTATTTACGTCTTTTGTAACTAATTTAAGAGTTTGTTTCATTTTGCTCGCTTGCCTTTAATTTTTCGGCTGTGTCCGCCGTTATCAGAGCGTCGATCAGCTCGTCGAGATCGCCGTTCATTATTGATTCTATTTTATATAAAGTCAGCCCGATTCTGTGGTCGGTGACTCTGCCCTGAGGAAAGTTGTATGTTCTTATGCGTTCGCTTCTGTCGCCTGTGCCGACCTGGGATTTACGTTCGCCCGAAATTTCGGCGTGCTGTTTCTCCTGCTCCTTTTCGAGAAGCCTCGAACGCAGTACCTTCATAGCCTTGTCTTTATTTTTATACTGGCTTCTCTCGTCCTGACATTCTACGACCATACCGGTAGGAATATGCGTGATTCTGATTGCGGAGCTTGTCTTGTTTATGTGCTGACCGCCCGCGCCCGAGGAGCGGAAGGTGTCGATTTTTAAGTCGTTCGGGTCGATTTTAACATCTACGTCCCTTGCTTCCGGCAAAACCGCGACGGTGACGGTCGAGGTCTGAATCCTGCCCTGCGACTCGGTAACGGGGACGCGCTGAACGCGGTGTACTCCGCTTTCGAATTTAAAACGCGAATACGCGCCGTCTCCGCTTTCCATGAAGCTGATCTCCTTAATTCCTCCCAGCTGCGTCTCGTTTAAGTTGAGAATCTCTGTTTTAAATCCCTTTTTATCCGAATACATCGAGTACATTCTGTACAATTCGTATGCAAACAGTGCGCTTTCCTCTCCGCCGGCGGAGGCTCTTATTTCGATTATAACGTTTTTATCGTCGTTTTCGTCCCTCGGGATAAGCAGAATTTTTATTTCGTTTTCGAGTTCGGATATTCTTTTTTTCGTATCGGTAAATTCGCTCTCCGCCATTTCGCGTAATTCCGCGTCGGAATCGGGGGCGGACAGAATCGCCCGTGCCTCTTTGTTTTCCTTTACGGCGGACTTATACTCCCTGTATTTAAGAGCAATCGGAGTGATTTTATTTATTTCCTTCATCAGAAGCGAATACTTCTCCGCGTTCGAAGCTACGTCGGGGTCGAAAAGCAGAGAGCTTATTTCATCGTATCTGTCAGAGACTTTTTCGAGTTTTTCAAACATATATATTCTCCGTTTAATATAATACCATTATATAAGAATAACGCACAATTATAATATTGTCAACCGAGACGGCGGGACTTGACAAAAAAAATTAATGTGTTATAATAAAAGTCAGATAAAGTCAGACAATAAGGGAGGCGGGTAAAATGTCGTTAAGCGACGATATTTCGCAGTCGCTCTCGTCGGTCATAGAGCGCGACGGAGTTACGACTTTTTCGAGAAACGAGCTTGCCCGCCGGTTTAACTGCTCGACGGGACAGATAAATTACGTTTTATCCTCGCGGTTTACACCCGAACGCGGATTCTGCGTCGAGAGCCGTAAGGGAAACGGCGGCTTCGTACGTATTTCCAAACGTTGTTCGGGCGCGGAGGGCGAGTCGATTATGAACGTTATACGCTCTGTCGGCGGCGAGATAGATTCCGCGAGCGCGGAATACATAATCAGGGATTTGTTCAAGCTCGGCGTGATAGACGAGAATTCGCAGAAGATAATGATATCCGCCTGCAAGGTAAACGCCCTGTCGGGTTCACAAAATAAAAATAAACTCAGAGCTTCGCTTTTAAAAAGCATGCTGTTGAGTATTGCGGAGTGATAAATATGCTGTGTCAGAATTGCGGAAAATATGAGGCTACGACTCATTTAAGACGAATAATAAACGGCGAGACCGCGGAGACTCATCTCTGCTCGAGGTGCGCCGCCGCCATGGGATATTCGAGGGGCTTTTCACCGCTCGGACTCGGATTCGGCGGACTTTTAGACGGGCTTTTCGGCGACATGCCCCTTAATATCGCTTCGAGCCGTGCCGTCAGATGTGAAAAATGCGGATGCTCGTTCGACGATATCGTCAAAAACGGCAGAGTCGGCTGTCCCGAATGCTATAAATTATTTTATGATAAAATATCCGCGACGGTCAAAAAGGTTCACGGATGTGCCGTGTACGCCGGCGATACGAAAAAATCCGCGTCCGTAAAGCAGAACGACCGGGACAGGCTTTCGAGTCTTAAAGAGGAGCTTAAAAAAGCCGTCGAGGAAGAGAATTTCGAATACGCCGTTAAATTAAGAGACGAAATCAGAGCTATGGAGGGATGAAAATTATGTGGTACGAAAAAGGAACCGACCCGACCGACGCAGTTATAGGCTGTGAGATTACTGCCGTAAGAAATATAAATTCAATCCCGTTTTCGTGGAGACTTTCGTCCGACGCGAAACGTCAGGTCATTTCCGCCGTCAAAAAGGCAATGTCAGAGTATAAGGGCGATAAACTATATTTTTCGCTCATGGAGGACTTGACGAAAAGACAGGCGGTAGCTCTTGCCGAAAGGCGCGTTATAACTCCCGAATTCTTAGGCTCCGACGACGTACGCGCGCTTATTATGAGCGAGGACGAGCATTTGAGCGTTATGATATTTTCGGACGACCATATAAGAATAAGGGTTGCCCGCGCGGGGCGCGATATAAACGCCGTTTTGGACGAATTTAAAAGACTCGACGAATTTCTTGATAACAAACTTCATTTTGCGTTTGACGAAAAGCTCGGATATCTCGGCCCCGACCCGACGGTATTGGGTACGGGAATGAACGTTACGGCTCTTGTTTCTCTCCCCGGGCTTACCAAAAGCGGAGAGCTTAAATCTATAGCCTCGTCCGCCGACAGGCTCGGCATTTCGATAAGCGCGATGTTCGGCACGCAGATAAATCAAGTCGGAGATATCTACGCCGTTACGAACAGAATTACAATGGGACTGTCCGAGGAAAAGGGCGTCGAAAATCTCGCACTGTTTACAGACCAGCTGACGACCTCCGAGAGAAACGCCGCCGAGAGCTTTGCAGGCGACGTTAACGCCATTGATATGATTCACAGAAGCGCGCAGATTGCCTCGGGTGCAAAATTCCTATCGACAAACGAAATGCTCGAAGCGTTTTCGTGGATAAGTCTCGGTATCTCCGTCGGGATTATAAAAGCGAGCAGGAGGGCTCTTGACCCGCTTATATTCACAATGCAGCCGGCGAGTTTAAACGTTGCGAACCGCGAAATGCTCGACGTAAGGGCGAGAGACGAATTGAGAGCGAAAATTTTAAGCTCGAAGCTTAAATTTGCATAATATTTTTTATAATGCCGTATCATTTATATGATACGGTCTTTTTTTAAGCCGTAAATGATTTTTAACGGTGAATGATGTATATGTATAAATTTACGGGATTTAACGAAAAGGCGAACAATGCTCTCAACAACGCCATAAACACAGCAGAGGATATGGGGCACACGTATATAGGAAGCGAGCATTTGCTCTTAGGGCTTCTGAAGGACCCGACGAATTCGGCTTCGGGGATTCTGAATTCAAAAAGAATATCGTCCGACGCCGTCTCCAAAGCCGTGAAAACGAGCGTCGGCGTGGGGATTCCTACCCGTCTTTCTCCCGACGATTTTACGCCCAGGGGCAGAAATATTATCGAAAATTCAATCGGATGCGCGAGAGCCGGCGGTGAAAAGCTCGTTACAACGGAGCATATTCTGCTTTCGCTCGTTCGTGACCCGCAGTGCGGTGCGTGCAGGATCATCTCGTCGCTCGGCTGCCCTCCGAATGAGATTTCCTCCGACATTTCGCGCGATACTTCAGGGGAAACGCAGAGGAGAAAAAGCGATTTCGCCCGCGATTTGAAGCCCAAATTCTCGTCTAAAACAGACGTGAGCGAGAGGTTCGGGTTTGATTTGACCCTCGCCGCCGCGCAGGGACGCGTTGACCCCGTTATCGGCAGGGACAGGGAGATTGAACGCGTTATAGAAATTCTCTCACGGCGAAAGAAAAACAATCCGTGTTTAATCGGCGAACCCGGAGTCGGAAAAACGGCTGTCGCCGAGGGGCTTGCACAGCGCATTGCCGACGGAGATGTGCCGGACGCGCTTAAAAATAAACGGATTTTAAGCGTTGACCTTACCGGAATGGTCGCGGGAACTAAATACCGCGGGGATTTCGAGGAACGCATACGTTCACTTATAAACGAGGTCGTGTCGCGCGGGGATACAATATTATTTATAGACGAAATTCATACGATAGTCGGCGCGGGCTCGGCGGAGGGCGCGGTCGACGCGGCGAATATATTAAAGCCCGCTCTTACGAGGGGCGATCTGCGCGTTATCGGCGCCACAACGGCTGACGAATACAGAAAGAATATAGAAAAGGACGGCGCGCTCGCACGTCGTTTTCAGACGGTCGTAATCGAGGAACCCGACAGGGATTCCGCCGTTAAAATATTGGAAGGACTGCGAGACAGGTACGCTTCGCATCATAACGTCATCATAACCGACGAAGCGGTAAAACAGGCGGTCGATTTGTCCGCAAGGTATATCTGCGACAGATTTCTGCCGGACAAGGCAGTTGATATTATGGACGAAACGGCGGCGAGGATTAAGCTTAAAAACAGCGCGGTTCCCGACGAAGTGACCGAGCTTGAAAACGAATTGAAAAGAATATCGGACGAAAAGGAAAACGCCGTCTGCTCACATGATTTTGATTCGGCGCAGGCTCTGCGCGACGAGCAGAAAGAGATTCTTACAAAGCTGTCGCGGGCAAAATCGAAGTGGGAGGACTGCGAACGCGAAAATATAAGCGAGGTCACCGGCGAGGATATCGCCCGGACAGTCAGCGGACTTACGGGGATTCCTCTGACGCAGATAACGCAGAGCGAGTCGGCGCGTCTGCTGACTCTCGGGGACGAGCTTAAAAAATGCGTTATCGGACAGGATGACGCAATTGACGCGGTTGTCAGGGCGGTCAGACTTTCCCGCACGGGGCTTAAGGACCCGAACAGACCCGCGGGCGTTCTGCTGTTTGCAGGGCCTACGGGAGTGGGCAAAACACAGCTGTGCAAGGCTCTGGCAAAGTGCGTCTACGGCAGCGAAAACGCTCTTATTCGCTTTGATATGTCGGAATATATGGAGAAGCACAACGCCTCTAAATTAATCGGTTCACCGCCCGGCTACGTCGGTTACGAGGAGGGCGGAATTCTTACGAAAAAGGTAAGGGCGCGCCCGTACAGCGTTATTCTTTTTGACGAGACGGAAAAGGCTCACCCGGACGTTTTTAATATGATGCTTCAGATTTTCGACGACGGAATTCTGACCGATTCCGACGGCAGAACGGTCAATTTTAAAAATTCGCTTATCATAATGACTTCTAATATCGGTGCGAAAACGATATCAAATCAGGACGGCTCTGTGGGCTTCGGCAATCCCGACAAAACGAGCGAGAATAAAAATATCGAAAAAGCCGTCCGCGCCGAGATAAAACGCCTGTTCCGCCCCGAATTTATAAACAGAATCGACGATATAATAGTATTTAATAAGCTTGACAGGTTAAGCGTGCTCAAAATCGCGCGGACAATGCTTTCCGATATCAAGGAGCGGTGCGCACGGCTGGGAATCAAAATTTCGTTTGACGAGTCGGTCGTTGACATGACCGCGGAAAAAGGCTTTGACCCCGTTTACGGAGCAAGACCCCTGCGCCGTGCGATACGTGTAAATGTCGAGGATAAGCTGGCGTCCGCGCTGATTTCCGGGGAGATAAACCCCGGCGGGGAGTATATGTGCGATTATAACGAGGGAATTAAAATAACCGAGGTGATTTCTGCCGGGCGTTGAGAGGGGGGATTGTTTTTTACTCTTTTCTTTCCGATAATTTATGTCGGAGGGATAATAGATGAAATTGACGGACTCAATTATAAATGAGTTTAAAGAATATTTGATTGATAATGATAAGAGTGCATATACGGTTGAAAAGTATATACGTGACGTTGTTAAATTTAAAGAATATTCGTGCGATTGTGAGATAGTAAAAGAGACGGCGGGGGAGTATAAGAATTATCTGAATCGAAACGGGTACTCCGTACGCAGTATTAATTCTATGCTGTCGTCGGTAAACGCGCTGTTTGAATTTTTAGATAGAAATGATTTGAAAGTAAAGACAATAAAAATGCAGAGAAGCGTATACTGTCCCGAGGATAAGGAACTTACGAGAGCGGAATATCAGAGACTTTGTTCGGCGGCGAAAATGAAGAAAAATAACCGTCTTGAGTTTATAATCGAGACGGTTTGTTCCACTGGTATACGTATAGGCGAACTTAAATATATTACGGTCGAATCGGCAAAACGAGGAGAAGCGGTCGTAACGCTCAAAGGTAAGACAAGGTATGTTTTTATCCCGAAAGAGTTAAAAAGAAAACTGCTCCGTTATTCAGCGGAGCAGAATATTAAATCGGGTATGATATTTGTAACGCGTACGGGTAAAGCCGTGAACAGAACCAACGTCTGGCGTGATATGAAAAATCTGTGCAAGGACGCGGGAGTAAAGCCCGAAAAAGTTTTTCCGCATAATTTAAGACACCTGTTTGCAAGAACATTTTATAACATAGATAAGGATATAGCAAAACTCGCCGATATCCTCGGTCATTCGAGTATAGACACAACGAGAATATATATAATCTCCACCGGCGCAGAACATAGAAGATTAATCGAAAAAATGAGATTGATACTTTAAAAGATAATAAAAAACGCCGTCAAAACTTTGACGACATAATCCGTATTATGTTGTAATGATAAAACGGCATGTGTGTAGTATTTTGCGATTACAATGTCATTATAGCGGATATTAGCAAACATTTCAAGCAAAATGTAATAAAATTATTTAAAAATGTAAAATTTAAGCAACACGAATAAGCCCTTTTTCAAAATTAAGAAAAAAGGCTATGTTTTTCTGCCCTGTTTTCGAGTGAAACATAGCAGATTTATTTTTTTATTGCCGAAACTTTACAACATAATACGGATTATGTTGTGTAAAAGTTAATCAGGAGGGGTAGGCAATGGGTTCGGAAAACAATCAACAAGAAGAACAGAAATCGGGTTATATGGGATCGAAGGAGGCTGCTAAACTTTGGAATGTTACCCAATCGACCGTAACAAAATGGTGTCGTGAAGGGTTAATTGACGGTGTGGAACAGGACAGTCCCGGAAGCCCGTGGCGTATCCCTCGTAATGCAAAAAGACCATGAATAAAAAGGAGATTATAGACATGGATATTCAAGATGAAAATGTATCAATTCAAAAAAATCAAATTGTTGAAGATGAAAAACAGAGAATGAACAATTCTAATGTTTGTTCGAACTGCGGGGCTATGTTGAGCGAAGAACAAAGTTTTTGTCATAAATGCGGAAAGAGAATTGAACAATCTAATTTTGAACCGCCTGCTTTGCAGTTTAAATCACCGGTGCCGAATTATACCGGTGAAAAATATAACAACTATTTTAACGGATTGAATAAAACATCCAAAAGCAACATTTTTATTTCAATCGGCGGGATTATTTCAGGCATAGTTTCTATGATATTTGGATTTGTAATGCTTGGTAGTTATGTTG
>JALEQX010000018.1 GCA_022763825.1 Oscillospiraceae bacterium
GATGCAAGAATTGCTCTTAGAATTGCAGCACGTCTTCAGAATGCAACTAAGTATCAGATGCAGGTCGGCGACCTTAACAAGGATGGCAAGATCACTGCAGGTGAGGCAAGACTTATCCTCAGATTCGCAGCAAAACTTGACACTGTTTTACAGGTAGGCTAATCACTACATAGCAAAACGATTATAACAGAACGCTTCGAGGCTTTCCTCGGAGCGTTTTTGTCGTCTTAGAACAAAAGATAAATTTCCCGCAAGCCTTACTTCTGTTTTGACGGCAGATTGATATTGACTAAATAACTCCGTTGAAAAAAGACGTAACTGTAAAAAACAGTTACGTCTTCTTGCTATATATAAATATATTAATATATAAATATTTGTTTTTTGACGAGTAAATCGTCTTTTTCTGCTACAAAACGGGGTTGATATGTTGCAATTGTAAAAAAATAATTAATTTTATTATATTACACTTGAAAAATTTATAAATATAGTGTAAAATAAACGATGCATCTATACATTAAGGGCTGATCGGGGGAACTCGGTCGATAAAATGTGCCCTGTGAAAAAAGGAGATTTTTTGATGGCAGAATTAAAAAAACGATACGGACTGATAACCGCAATTTGTATGGTTGTCGGTATTGTTGTCGGATCGGGCGTATTCTTTAAGGCGCAGACGATCCTGAAAGCAACGAACGGCGATATGCCTATGGGTATTCTCGCATGGATTGTCGGCGGAGCGATAATGATTGTCTGCATACTTGCGTTTTCTCTTATGGCGCAGAAGTATGAAAAAGTTAACGGACTTATTGACTATGCGGAGGCGGCTGTCGGCAGCAGATACGCGTACATGGTCGGCTGGTTTATGTCGACTATTTATCTTCCCACTCTTACATGCGCGCTTGCATGGCTGAGTGCGCGTTACTCGCTGGTTTTTGTAAACTCCGTAAACCCCGGATTCTGCGAAGATCCCGTTGCGGGACCTGAATGTCTTGCGCTGTCGGGAATGTTCCTTGTTATAAGCTATGCCCTTAATGCGCTGTCACCCAAACTTGCGGGTAAGTTCCAGGTTTCGGCTACGGTTATCAAGTTCATTCCTCTTTTACTTATGGCTGTTGTAGGTTTAATTTACGGTCTTACGCATCAGTCGTCGGAGACCGCCGACTCTACAATTCTTGCGGCTAACTTTGCTACCACATCCGGCGATTTCAGCCCGTTCTTCGGTTCTGTTGTCGCTACGGCTTTTGCATATGAGGGCTGGATAATTGCAACGTCTATCAATGCTGAGCTTAAGGATGCGAAGAGAAATCTTCCCATCGCACTCATTGTCGGCGGAATTATAATCGTTTCTATTTATGTTTTCTACTATATGGGCGTCGCAGGCGTTGTCAGCGTTAACACTCTTATTGAGGAGGGTGCTACCGCCGCATATATTAAGCTTTTCGGCGGAGTATTCGGAAATATCCTCAATCTTTTTGTCGCTGTTTCATGTATGGGAACGCTTAACGGTCTCATGCTCGGATGTACGAGAGGACTTTATTCCGTCGCTGTCAGAGGCTACGGATTTGCAAGCGATACGTTTGCTCAGGTTGATGAAAAAACAAATATGCCTGCGAACTCGTCAATTTTCGGAGTTCTCATGTGTTCAGTATGGCTTGTATTCTTCTACGGTGCAATGCTTGTGAAAAAGCCCTGGTTCGGTCTGTTCAGCTTCGATTCCTCTGAACTTCCCATTGTAACGCTCTACGCGTTTTATGTTCCTATCTTTATCGTGTTTATGATAAAGGCTAAGGATGTTAACCCGGTTAAGCGTATCATATTCTGTACGCTCGCTACTGCGGGTTCTGTATTCATGGTATTCGCGGCATTCTATGCGCACGGATATGTGCCGATGAAAACGGCTGCCGCAGACGGTAAATTCTCATGTCCCGTCCTGTTCTATCTTATCGTATTCGCCGTTATAATGATTATCGGAACGTTCTTTATGAAAAAGAAAGTGCCCGCAGAATCGGGTAAAAAGAAACAGGCAGTAAAGTCTAAAAAATAAAAAGAAATAAAAATACCGGCCGAGTTAAGTGATTCGGTCGGTATTTTTTTATTTCTCGTCAATAAAGAAATCCTTGTTTTTCATTCGGACGCTTCCGAGTACGTATGTCATGCTCAGAAATGCCGCGATTTCCTGCGTCGAAACCTGCATGCCGTCGTTGAGCCATTCGATTACGGTTCCCTGTATTGCGCTAATCGCAAATGTCGTAAGATAATAACGCGAATCTGTCGGCTCGTATTCGAGTTTTGAATCGGGCACGTTTTTGAGAAGCGCGTCAAGTATCTTTTTAGCGAGTTTGTTCTGGCAGTCGTTCATTATAACGAATTTGCATATTTCGCTGTTTTCCTTGCAGTATTCAAGAAACCGCTGTATGTATGTTGTGTAGTCGCTTAATTTGTTAAACTTAAGGTCGGTTTGTATAAGCTCATTATCAATTGCCGTGTATATCTCGTCCTGAATTTGCTCCATCATGTCATAAATATCCTTGTAGTAGAAATAGAACGTGGAGCGGTTTATTTCAGCCTTCTGCGTAAGTTCGGTTACGGAAATATCCTTTATGTCCTTTTGTTTTATGAGTTCAAAGAGCGCGCTTCTCAGCCCTTTTTTTGTTTTCTGAACACGGCGGTCGTTGGTTTTGTATTTATTGAGCCGTGCGGTCGGTCTTTCTTCGGTTACAGCCATTTTTATGCACCCTCTTATGTTTTTTTGTTGCTTTTTAGAACTCAACAGATACATTATAAAATATCTTTTTATTAAAATCAATACTTATGCAACATAATTATCAAATAAATGCAAGTATTATTAATACATTGTTAATAATATGATTAATAAATAGTCTTTTTTGCTGAAAAAAGAGCCGAACTTATTGGATGTATTCTCCTTTATAAGTTCGGCATATATATTTTGATTAATTTTTAATTTCGTTCTGCTGAGCTACGAGGCTGTCTCCGCAGTAGATCTTACGAAGTTTGGGTTTTTCGATTTTGCCCGTGGGGTTTCTCGGAATCTCTGCGAATATAATCTTTCTCGGGCGTTTGTAACGCGGGAGGTCAAGACAGAATTCGTTTACCTCGTCCTCGGTGAGCGTTTTGCCCTCCTTGACTTCTATTATCGCGGCGGCAATTTCGCCGAGTCTTGCGTCGGGAAGTCCGATAACTGCGGCATCTTTAATCGCATCGTTCTTTCTTAAGAAATCCTCAATCTGAACGGGATATAGGTTTTCTCCGCCCGAAATAATAACGTCTTTTTTACGGTCAACGAGGTATATGAATCCGTCGTCGTCAGTCTCAGCCATATCGCCCGTGTAGAGCCAGCCGTCTTTGAGAACCTCGTTTGTAGCCTTTTCGTCGTGATAGTAGCAGACCATGACTCCGGGACCTTTTACGGCAAGTTCGCCGACCTCGTGAGGCTTTGCTTCGCTTCCGTCCGGCTTGACGATTTTTGTCTGCCAGCCGAATCCCGCTTTTCCTATCGCTCCGACCTTGTCAATATTTTCAACGCCGAGATGTACGCATCCGGGGCCTATTGATTCGGAAAGTCCGTAGTTCGTATCATACTGGTGATGCGGGAACACCTTTTTCCAGCGTTTAATAAGGCTGGGGGGTACGGGCTGTGCGCCGATGTGCATGAGTCTCCACTGGTCGAGCTTGTAATCATCGGGATTGAGGTCGCCTCTGTCGATAGAATCGAGAATGTCCTGTGCCCACGGCACGAGAAGCCATACGATAGTGCACTGCTCGTCCGAAATGGTTTTAAAAATCCATTCGGGTTTAATACCCTTTAATATAACGGTCTTACCGCCGACAAGGAGACTGCCGAACCAGTGCATTTTAGCACCCGTATGGTAGAGGGGAGGCATGCAGAGGAATACGTCGTTCTTTGTCTGCGAGTGGTGATTCTGCTCTGTAAGCGCGGAGTGCATGAGCGCGCGGTGCTTATGAAGAATAGCCTTGGGGAATCCCGTAGTTCCCGACGAAAAATAAATAGCCGCCTCATCGTCGTCCGTGAGCTTGATATTCGGCGCTTTCGTCGAGCAGTAGCTTACTAATTTATCGTAGCTTTCTGTGAATGTGGGGCAGTCTGCTCCGACGTAGAGCCATGTCTTGACCCTGGGAATTCTGTCATAGATTTCTTCGACTCGTCCGGTAAATTCGGGACCGAAAACGATAGCGTCCGCGTCTGCAAGTTTAAGACAGTACTTAATTTCGTCTGCGGTATATCTGTAATTAAGGGGAACCGCGAGCGCGCCGGTTTTGAGAATTCCGAAGTAAATCGGAAGCCATTCAATGCAGTTCATTAAAAGGATAGCGACTTTATCGCCCTTTTTGATTCCTCTGGTAAGGAGCAGATTTGCGAATCTGTTGGCTTTTTTATTGAATTCACCCCACGTTATCTCCTGACGGTAGGTTTCATAGTTGCTTGTCTCTATAAGAGAATATTCTCTCCAAGTCATACGGCTCTGTTCTTCAAGTTTTGGATTAATCTCGACGAGCGCACAGTCGTTAGGGTAAAAATCTGCGTTTTTCTGTAAAATTTCAGTAATCGGCATAGCTTTCTCCTCCGAAAAAAGTAATAAAAAACGTCCTCTGACTTAAAATCATAAGTCGGAGGACGGGAAAATCCGTGGTACCACCTCGGTTCGCCGTAAAAAACGGCCTCATGGATACAGGATGAAAACATCTGTATATCCGTTTGCTGTAACGGGCAAACCCGGTATAGCCTACTGTAAGTTCGGTATACGGCTCTCGGGATGTATTCGCAAAAATGATTATCACCGCTGTCTTGCACCTAACGACAGCTCTCTGCTGGTTTTAATCAAAGCTACTTTTTCCCGGTCAACGCCTGTGGCGGTATTAAAAAGATTAAACTAACTATAACATTCTTTTTTAATAATGTCAAGCATTATTTTTATCAGGGTTTATAACATTCTATAATCTGCGCGTCATCGGACGAGACGGTGAATTTACCTTTACAGCAATCGGGGATCAAGAAGTAATCGCCTGTTTTTATATTCTTTGAATAATCATCCGACGTAATTTCAGCCTCTCCGCTTGTAACGACATATACGCACGCGCCCCTATTGAACGTGTATTTTCCGTCCGAGAGCGTAACTTTTCTCAGCGCAAAACTCGTCGTAATGTCCGAATCTATAAACGACTGATATTTGCATCCGTCTTTTTCATAAATTGTTTTGCCGGTAAGAGGAAGGGGATAGCGTTTGTTCATATCGAAGCACGACAGTGCGATATCCTTATCGAGTCCTAAGTACATCTCCCTGTCGGAGAGTCTGTAATCTCCGCACCAGCGTTCGGGCTGAATCGTGAAATCGGTCGGCTCCTGAACCTCGAGCAAAAGACAGCCGTAACCTATCGCGTGAACCATGTTTGCAGGAATATAGATAACGTCGCCGGTCTTTACATCGTAGCTTTCGAGCAGTTCCTCCATTGCGGATTTATCCGTTTCGCTCAATTCGACAGCCTTTTTAAGCTGTTCAAGGGTTGTGCCTTTTTTGAATCCGTAGTAAATTTTCGCGCCCGGACGGGTCGCCAGAATCGTCCAGCATTCCTCTTTTCCGTATGGAGAATTGAAATATTTTCTTGAAAAGCCTTTGTCGGGATGAGTCTGGACGGGGAGACGAATGGCGGAGTCGAGAATCTTTGTAAGCACTCCGAGGTCGTCCCTGTCGCCGAGAAGTTCTTTTTTATAAGTATTCAGAGCGTCGTTTAAATATAAATCGCTGTCTTTTATTTTTGAAACGCCCTCATACGGGTCGGTACTGCCCTCGTTAAGAGCCGTAACGGACGAAACGACCCACTCCTCGGGATAATTCGAGTCCTCGGAGTCGTCGGAGAAAAACTGCGAAAACAGTTTTCCGCCCTTATAAACTCTCCAAACTCTGTTTTTTTCAAAAAATACGGGATAATCGTAAAACATGACTTATTCACCTTGATATTTAATTAAATTCTGAGCTTCGTTTATATCCTTGAATATTCCCGAAGCGACGCCCGCGGTGAGAGCCGCGCCGAACGACGCCTCCTCGCTGTGAACGGGGATTTTTATTTCGCATCCGAATTTTTTTCCGGCAATGCGTTTGAGCGGTTTGTTTTTTCTGATTCCGTTGCCGCTGCCGACAAGGGACGTGCATTTATTGCCGGAGGATGAGAACATGTCGTAAAGCTCATCGGTCATGCCGTTGAGAATCGCCAGGGCAATGTCGCCCAGTGTAAAGTTACTTTCCGAAATGTTCGTTATCGAGCCTCTGATTGACGGATCGGAGCGTGTACCGCAGAAGCGAGTGTCTGCAATAAGGTCAGTTGTAGTTTTTGTTTCTAATATTTTGTCGATGACGGGATATGCGTTTTCTCCCGTGACGGAGGATATGAGCTTTTCCAGCAGTGAGAACGCTCTGCCTCCGCATAAAGCCGCGCCGACTCCGAGATATTTTTCGCCGTCTAACGGGCGTATTTCGATAGAATCAATGCTGTACGCCGAGTCTGTCGTAAACGATATCTGACTGCCCGTACCGACGTTTAACAGCGCGCCGTATCCTCTGACGGAGCCTAAGAAACTCGCCTGATTGTCGCCTATCGCACAGCATACGGGTGTTTTCCCCTTATAATATCCGACGGTTTCAAACTTTGCCGTAACAGCGGGAAGGCGGGGATTATCTATTGTAAACGAATTCGTTTTTACGTCGAATTTTCCGAGTGAGCCGGCGTTTGATATGTGCATTTTAACCCCGGTCTCGCCGGTAAGACGCATTGCTGTATAATCGCCTATTGTGACGAGCTTTACCGCTTTTTCGGGGATCAAAGAGTTTAATTCGTTATAATAATCCGTTGCGAGTCCGTAGCCTGCGGGCGCGCCGAACTGCTTTGAATATGTCGAATTTTTATAAGGCAGATCGGCTCTTGCATCCTGCCATATGTACAGCGGGCTTAGAGCGTTCGCCGAAGAGTCGACGTACAAAATTCCGTGCATCTGATTTGAAATTCCGATAGCAGAAACTTTTTCGTCGTAAATTTCCGACAGTATTTCTTCAATCGTCGAATATATTTTCTCACACGACTGAATTTTTTCCCATTCTCTGTCCGTTTTAATAAACGAGTAGTTTGGTTTTGTTATGCTTTTTAATATTTTTCCCGTTTCAGAGTCAGTGAGAACGGCGCATATGCTTGTCGTGCCGATGTCAAGTCCGATTAAATGCATTTATATCTCCTTACATGCTCGTCGAGCCGGGGTCAAGCCTCTTGATTATGTCCTGCTGAATAGCGGGCGAGAGGTCGAGGAAGTTTACGAATGTACCGTGAATTCTCATGATATAAACTCCGCTCGGCGCGTATTTCTTCGGGTTTGCGAGCACCTTTCTTAATATTTCCGCCGTCGTAACATTTACATAGAGATAGAACGGCGAAACGTCGCTGTTGAGGGGATTGAAGAACAGGGGCTTTACAATCCTGTCTCTGAATTCGAGTCCCTTGCCCTCGTAGGATTCGGCTTTAAAATACTTGGGGTCGACTCCGAGATGGGAGGCGTAGCCGCCGCACATCTTGCAGAACGGGAGCTTCATATTCGAGAGCATGCGGAATCCGAGTCCGTTCTCCGCGCTGCCGTAGAGCGGGTCAACGCCGTAGCCGAGCATGTCTCTCGACGCTCTGCCGTCGGGCGTCGCACCGACCCAGTAGCCGTAGAGCAGATGCGTGGAGGGGCTTGAAAAATCGGGACGGAAGCTGTTGCCCAGATAATTCTTTGCATTTGATACCATATCGGCGGTCTTAGAAGCGATTTCTGCGGCTTCGTCGTCGATTTTTTCAATGTTATTTCCGAATTTATCAGCGGAGAGCAGGAAGTCGTGAAGCTCACCGTAACCCTCGAAATTCTTGTTGAGAGCGTCTACGAGAACATCCTCGTATTCGGGCTTTTCGCTTAAAATCTTATCAATGGCGGCAAAGCAGTCCGCAATAACTGCGGTGCCGTGGATAAGGCATCCGCTTCCGTTATACTTTGTTCCCTGACGGTGAATGTCGCGGGTGTCGATGCCGTTATCCATACCGCCCATGAAGCAGGAGAGGAACGGAACTCTTAAATTCGAAACGGATTTAGAAGCGTTGTTTGCCGCTTTCGCCATTTCATCTACAAAGAATTGAACGTTTTTATAGAAGTTTTCGCGTATATGTTTAAGGTCGCTCTTTTCGATATCGGCAAGCTTTTTGCCCGTTACGGTCGAATATCCGCCGGTGAGAGTGAGCTCGAGAATCTTGGGCAGGTTGAGCCAGCTGTTTGTAGTATTCGCGTTGTCTTTGCCCATGATGAGGGGTTCCTGACAACCTGCGATTGCGATATCGGGGAGATCCTCCTTATCTACTCCCTTAGCCGAAAGAACTTCGAAAAGCGAGTCGTCGTTGAACAGCGACGGAGTGAGAACGCCGGGGGAGAAGAAGAAACGTCCCATCTCCTCATAGAGCTTTTCGGGGGTATTCTTATGAAGTTTAACGGAGAGAATAGGCTGGGGGAGGTTCATGTCGTAGTATGCGTCGAAAAGTGCGTAAGTAGTTTCGTTCGTAAGGTCATTTCCGTCAACGTCGCGTCCGCTTACTATTACGTTCTGCGAGATAGCCCAGCTTCTGTCGGCAACATTGAAAAATACAAGAAAATGTTTAAACAGAGCCGCCGTCATTTCGCGGGAAAGTCCGTTTCTGTACGGCTCGAAAATTCTGTCTGCGTTGCCTACTGAGAATGCGAACGGGTTCGGAGTCTGTTCAAGACACATTATCTGCCACATGAGCAGGAACGACTGAATCGCCTCATAGAGATTTTCTGCACCGTACGCGGGTACCTTTTCGAGCGTTTCAGCCATTAATTTAAGCTGTGCTTTTCTCTCGCCGGACGCGGTTTTCATCTGTTCAAGCGCGATATTTCTGTATCTGTCTGCAAGCACGAGCACGCTTTCGAGAGCGACGGCGAACGCCTTATATCCCTCTCCTTCTTTTTTATTAAGAGAGTTGATCATCTCTTTTACGCCGTGCTTTAACGCGTATCTGTAATCGGGAATAAGATGTCCCGTTACCTGCTCGACGAAAAATACGACCTCGCTTGTGTAGCTTTCGCAGTCTTCATATGTTTTCGTCAGGTCTTTAACGTATTTTGTCTGTGAAAATTCTTTTCTAACCTTTTCTATACGCTCCTTTGTGAATTCCTCATTCGGCTCGATATCTCCGAAAACCGCGGATGGGTCGCAGTATCCGCAGAATTCCTCAACCTTGAACGAGGGGTTGATAAGCGCGTAGCTTCGTGCGAATCCGTCGTCCTGCGTTCCCGCAAAAACGCGGTCGTCCTCTATGTAAAGAGGAATGCGCGATACGATTTCCTTTAAAATAAGGGCTTTTTTCATCTCTTCGCCGTAGGAGGCGTATTTTTTGTCAAGCTCGCATCCCATTTCCGTTGCGAGGAACCAGCCGTCAAGACGGTTTTTGCTTCTCTCCGTTTTAAACAGAGACTTGGCCATTGACGTGAGCTTTTCGCTTGTGTAAATATCGGTAAACATCTTATTTTCTCCTTTACGTTTTTATGATATTGAATCCGCTGTCTTTAAGAGCGGCGGTGAAATTATTGAATAATTCGTCGGAAACGAAGCCGTCAGTTATCTCGTACGGGGAAGTCCATTTGTCCTTTCCGAATTCGTGATATTTTAATACCTCGAATGTCGCCCGGCTTTTATCCGTATTTTCAAAGAGCTTTATAAATCCTGACGAATCGGTGTTTACATGATTTATAAGCGGGATTCGTATATGAAGCTGCGAGCGTATTTTTAAAAGCTTCATTATGTTTTCAACCGTTGTATCGTTGCGTACGCCCGTCCACTTTTTATGCTCCTCGGGGTCATAATGCTTTAAATCGACTATAAGGAAGTCGATAAGAGGCGATAATTCGCAGAGTTTCGGGTGAGAGCCGTTGTTTTCTATCGCCGTATTAATGCCGTTTTCGTGAAGAAGCGTAAGCGTTTTTTTAAGCTCATCAAACTGAAGCGTGGGCTCTCCGCCCGTAAAGGTTACCCCGCCGTTGTCGAAAAACATCATACGGCTTCTCACAGCCTCGTCGAGTATTTCCTCGGGTGACATCTCCCTGTCCTTTGAATTCGTACCCGCCATGCTTTCCGGATTCGAGCACCATTTACAGCGGAAATTGCAGCCCTGCGTGTGGTAAACGAGTCTGTTTCCGGGGCCGTCCTGCGAATAGTTGAACCCTTTTTGCAGAATTTTCATATATATATCACTGCTTTATATATTTTATCATGTAAATTATACAATTATAATATGTCAATGTCAATTGATTAGAAAAAATAACGGAGCCGAAAAACGGCTCCATGAAATATTTTAATTGACCGCCGCAGCTTCTGCGCCGGACTCCATTTGTTTAAGTCTCTGCGCGTCGGCTTTCGTAAAATTAAGCCTCTCCGACTCCACGACGAGCGGTCGGTGCATAACGCGTTTGTTGATCGAAAGTATGTACTCGCCTATAAATCCGATGAAGAAAAGCTGAACGGCTCCGAGGAACAGCATGCCTATAAGAATCGGCGCTGTGCCTGCGGGGAAGCGGTCCCAGTACATGCATTTCAGAATAAGATAAATAACGCCTATTATAAAGCTTAATATTCCGACGCCCACGCCTGCAAACGTCGCAAGTCTCAGTCCGATTTTCGTGTACGATGTAATGCTGAGCATTGCCGCGTCGTAAAGAGAATAGAAGTTGTTGTGCGTTTTTCCGGCTCTGCGCTTGGGCTGTTCGTAGGGTATTTCCTTACGCTCGAAGCCCAGCTCCGCAACGATTCCGCGCATGAACGGAATCGGGTCGTCGAGTTTCCTCAAAACCTCGATAAACGATCTGTCGTAGAGCCCCGAACCCGTAAAGTGCTCAATCTGCTCAACGTCGGACATCTTCTTGATAAGCTTGTAATAGCAGGTGCGAAGGAAACGCATAATCGGGTTTTCCTTACTTGCGGTCTTGATTCCTATTACTATTTTATATCCGTTTTCCCACTCTGCGAGGTATTTCGGTATAAGGTCGATGGGATCCTGGAAATCACAGCACATCTGAATAACGCAGTCGCCCGTTACCTGTAAAACGCCGTAGTAAGGGGAGTTGAACTGACCGAAATTCCTTGCGTTGAATATAGCCTTGATATGCTCGTTTTTAGAGCAGATATCGCGGAGCTTGTCTCTCGTTCCGTCGCGTGAATCGTTGTCGATAAAAACAAGCTCATAATCGTATTTGTTATTAAGCTGATTTTCGAACATGTCGGCGATAGCTTCGCTCATGGGAACGACGTTTTCATTTTCATTATAACACGGAATAAGTACGCTTACTTTTTTCATTTTGAATTCATCCAATCTATGGTTCTTCTTACGCCGTCCTCGAATGTAAGCGAGGGGGCGAAGCCCGTATCCTTTTGAAGAGCGGAAATGTCGGCGGAAAGATACATTACCTGATTTTCGTTATAGGGAAGGTCGCCTATGCCGATTTTCAGTTCGGGATTTACAGTGTCGCGCATGGCTTTTATGTAGTCGCAAAGCTGTCTGGGCTGCCCGCTTCCTAAGGGATAAACGGCGCCGTCTCTGCCCTTTTCACCTATAAGCCTGAACGCCTGCGCCGCGTCGTCGCAGTGCAGAAAATCCCATGTCTGCTCCGCTTTCGTAAACGGCGCATATTCGCCCTTGAGCATTTTCGAAAGGCTTGACATGATTATCGAATTCGGGTTGCCTTTCTGTCCGAATACGCTTAAAATTCTGACCCAGCAGTGGCGGATTCCGAGCTGTGAAGCGTAAAGACGGCTTAACTTGCCCGATGTGTATTTTGCAATGCCGTAGCCGGTTACCGGATTTGCATGCGTGTCGGGCGTGAGCTTTTCGCCGGTCTCGCCGTACTCAGCCTGCGAGCCTGCACCGATAAAGCATTCGCATCCCGTTTTACCTGCAAGCGTAACCGCGTCAAGCGTGTATCTGATGTTGTCCGACTGCATGTATGCGGCGTTTCTGTCTCCGCCGAATGTGCCCAGCCAGGCGAAGTGGTAAAGCACGTCGCACTTTTCGGTGATTTTATCGGCTGTTTCTTTTAATTCCGAGATATCCGCGTCAATCGCCGTTACAAGCGGGCTCTTAAAAAACTCGTCGTTTTTTTCCTCGCCCGGGCGGCAGAGCGCGTAAACCTCGATATTATTTGAAATTAAATTTCTGATAAGAGCGGAAGCGATCATTCCCGTCGCGCCCGTTACGATTGCTCTTTTCATAAAATATTATTCCTCCGTCAGCGGGATAAACATTATCTTCTCAAGTTCCTCTCTCGGCAGGAAGGGGGCGAGGTCTTCGAGAGGCGCCGATACGAGCGTTCCGTCAGGAAGCTTCTTAGTTGCGGATTTAGGCTCGAATTTCTGCTCTGAATCGACAATGATTTCGCAGAATGCATAGCCCTTTGTATTGAGCGTTTTTTCTATCGTTTCGCCGAGGTCTGCATTCTTTTCGCATTTATAATACGGAATGCCGTACGCGGGAACGAGTTTTGACATGTCGGGGAAACTTAAATCGTGAGAATCGTAGCCGACGCCGACGAGCGGTTCGCCGAAAAAGTTTTTCTGCGACTGACGGATAGAATGATATCCGCCGTTGTTTATCATGAATATTTTAATCGGGAGTTTGTTCTGAACGATTGTCTGAAGCTCCTGTATGTTCATCTGAATACTTCCGTCGCCCGTTACGTTTATAATGTCCTGGGTGTGATCTGCGACGCACGCGCCGATAGCGGCGGGGAGGTCGTAGCCCATGGAGGCGATCGCCGAATTTATAATGAATCTTTGATCCTTTTTGATAACGTAGCCGTGGCTTCCGACAACGCACGCGGAGCCGTTGCCGACTACTGTTATCTGTCCCTCGTTAAGGCGTGAGGACAGCTCTTTTATAAACGCGTAAACGTTGCAGGGGGCGACCTGTTCGTAGTGCTTTTTCTGAACTACGGGATAATCTCTCTTCCAGTTCTGACAGCACTCAATCCATGATTCGCCTTTGAAAAGTTTATTGTCCGAAAGTTTTTTGTCAAGTTTTGAAAGAAAATCCTTAGCGTCCGCCCATATCGGCATATCGGGGTTGACGGTGGGCTTTTTAAGCTCTTCCTTATCGACGTCGACGACGATTTTCTTCGCCGCGCGCGCCCATGTCTGATAGTTGTAGCCTACCTGACGGATGCTTAATCTGCTGCCGACGGAGAGGAGAAGGTCGGAATTCTGAATCGCAAAGTTTCCGGGGCGGTCGCCCATGATTCCGGCTCTGCCGACGTATAGAGGATGCTCGTCCTCTATGCAGTCTATCGAATCCCAGCCGGTTACGACGGGAATATTGAGTTTTTCTATAACGCTTCTGAATTCGTCGAACGCGCCCGCTATGCGTATGCCGTTGCCTGCGTTGAATACGGGACGCTTCGCATTTTTGATAAGCTCGATAATTTCGTCGAGCGTTTTATCGTCGGTTTCGGGCGGGAGAACCTCGTCGTCCCCGCCGTCATAAGGGTAAAGGTCGTCCGTATCAACGTACGCGCCCTGAATGTTGAGAGGTATGTCGAGCCAGCACGGACCGGGTCTGCCCTGCTGAGACAATTTCAAAGCCTTTTCAAGACAGTAACGTATTTTATTTTTATCCGTTACCATTTCGCAGTATTTCGTCATGCAGTCTACGGCTTTTGTAATGTCGAACTCCTGGTCGCCCATCGCTCTTATTCCGAGTCCCGTGCTTCTCGCGGTCGTGTCATAGCGAACCTGACCGGATATTACGAGCATGGGAATCGAGTCGAGCCATCCGCCGACAACGCCCGTTATCGCATTCGTTCCGCCGGGACCCGTCGTTACGACGAGAGCGGCTATTTTGTTGTGAATTCTTGCATATGCTTCGGCAGCGATTGCGCACGCCTGCTCATGGTGCTGATATATGCAGTGCATGCCTTTCTGATGTCCGAATGCGTCGTTTAAGTGCATTGCTCCGCCGCCCGTTACTGTAAACGTCGTGTCAATACCGTGATCTACGAGAAAGCCGGAAATATAGTCCGAAACTTTTATTTTCATATTATTGATTAACTCCGTTCCGATTTATTATGCGTTTACCGCTTCGGTAATGCATTTTGCCATATAATCTATCATTTCGTCTGTCATACCGGGGTAAACGCCGACCCAAAACGTATCGTTCATAATGCGGTCGGTATTTGCAAGTTCGCCGACGATTCTGTAGCCCTCGCCCGTTTTTCTCATCTCGTCGAAGCAGGGGTGCTTAGTGAGATTTCCCGCAAAGAGCATACGCGTCTGAACGCCGTGAGATTCTACGTATTTTACGACGTCGTTTCTGCTTACGCCGTCCTTGCATGTGATAAGGAATCCGAACCACGACGGACGCGAATTTTCGCATGCCTCGGGGAGAATTACTTTATCGGCAATCGGTTCAAGCGCCGCGCGGAGTCTGTTGAAGTTATGAATTCTTCTCTCTACGAAAGAGGGGAATTTTTCAAGCTGTGCGCATCCGACCGCCGCCTGTAAATCTGTTGCCTTAAGGTTATATCCAAAGTGCGAATAAACGTATTTATGGTCGTAGCCGAGCGGAAGTTCTCCGTACTGCTTGTCGAATCTGTGACCGCAGAGGTTGTCCACGCCCGAGGGGCACATGCAGTCTCTGCCCCAGTCGCGTATGGAGCGCATGATTTTATTTAAAAGAGGATCGTCCGTGTAAACGGCTCCGCCCTCGCCCATGGTCATGTGGTGCGGGGGATAGAATGACGATGTGCCGATATCGCCTATCGTGCCGGTGAATTTTGTCTCTCCGTTTATAGTGTACTGCGAGCCGAGCGCGTCACAGTTGTCCTCTACGAGCCAAAGTCCGTGTTTGTCACAGAATGATTTGACTGCCGAGAGGTCAAACGGATTGCCGAGCGTGTGGGCTATCATAACGGCTTTTGTTTTGTCTGAAAGCGCATTTTCAAGCATTGAAACGTCAATGTTGTACTGAGGTATCGTAACGTCGACGAATACCGGAATTGCGCCGTACTGAATCATCGGTGTAACTGTCGTCGGAAATCCCGCCGCAACGGTTATAATTTCGTCGCCTCTCTTAACCTGCCTGTCGCCGAGCAGGGGAGAAGTAAGCGTTGCAAATGCGAGAAGATTCGCACTTGAACCGGAGTTTACGAGCGAGCAGAAACGTACGCCGAGATATTTCGCAAGTTCTTTTTCGAATTTATCGGTGTATCTGCCGGCTGTAAGCCAGAATTCCAGTGCGCTGTCTACGAGGTTTACCGCTTCTTTAGAGTCGTAAACTCTCGAAGCGTAGGGAATTCTCTGTCCGGGTACAAACTCTTTTTTCTGATTGTGGTATTTGTCAAAATAGTCGGCTACCGCGTCGAGTATAGCCTGTTTTGCTTTTGATTGTTCGTCCATGTTATACCTCTTTATATAATGAAAATAATATTTTTATTATCAATTACAATTTATTATAATCCGAAGAATTCGGAGATCTGTCTGTCGAGCTCTGCGGGAACGTCGCCGTTTGAAGCCCAGACTTTAGTCCACTCTACGGTTTTTTCGACAGCCTGTTTTGCGCTCCATACGGGAGACCATCCAAACGTAGTTTTAAGAAGAGAGCAGTCGAGCTTTAAGAAATTCGCCTCGTGAGGACCGTCCTTTTTAAGACATTTGAATGTCTGTCCGTTTCCCCAGGATTCGCAGAATATCGTCGCAAGCTCGCCCGTAGTAAGACAGTCGGAGTCGTTGGGACCTACGTTGTAATATCCCTGAAGCGATTTATCCTCATACTGTCTTTCGGCAATCATAAGATATGCGTTGAGAGGTTCGAGAACATGCTGATACGGACGCGTCGAATTAGGATTTCTTACGATAATATCCTCGCCCTTTACGGCAGCGCGTACGCAGTCGGGAATTATTCTGTTATCGGCGAAGTCTCCGCCTCCGATAACGTTGCCGGCTCTCGCGGTGGAAACGGCAATTCCCATGGAGTCAAAGAATGAACTTTTGTAGCTGTGGGTTACAAGCTCGGAGCACGACTTCGAATTTGAATACGGGTCGTAGCCGTCGAGAGGCTCGTTTTCCCTGTAGCCCCAGCACCATTCGTTGTTTTTATAAACCTTATCGGTCGTTACGTTTAAAACGGACTTAACATTTTTCGAAAGTCTTACGCACTCGAGAATGTTTACGGTGCCCATGACGTTGGTTTCATATGTGTATTTAGGCTGTTCGTACGACGTAATGACGATAGGCTGAGCCGCAAGATGGAAAACTATCTCGGGATCGCACTCGTCGAACGCCTTTTTTATCGAATCGAAATCGCGTACGTCGCCTATGACGGAATTTATTTTGTTTTCAACGCCCGATATCGAAAAAAGGTTTGGGTTCGTCGGGGGAGTCAGAGAGTATCCCGTGACCTCGGCGCCCGCTTTTACGAGAATCGCCGTAAGCCAGCTTCCCTTAAATCCCGTATGACCCGTTACAAAAACTTTCTTTCCTTTATAGAAACTAAGATCTGCCATATGTTCTTCCTCTTATTTTCTTAAAATCAGTCCCAAACTTTCCAGGGAGCCTCGCCCGAAGCCCAAAGTTTTTCGAGCTTCTGTTTGTCTCTCAGCGTATCCATGCACTGCCAGAATCCGTCGTGCGGGTAAGCCATAAGTTCGCCCATCTGAGCGCAGTGCTCAAGCGGATATTTTTCGAATACCGTGTTGTCGCCCTCGATAAAGTCGAATATCTCGGGGTTGAGAACCATGAATCCTCCGTTGATGCATCCGCCGTCCTGCTGAGTTTTCTCTCTGAATTCGGTTATCTGCGAATTCTCGCCTATATTAAGAACGCCGAAACGCGCGGTGAGCTTGATTGATGTAAGAGTGGCAATCTTGCCGTGCTCTTTGTGGAAATCGAGAAGCGCGGGGATGTCGACGTTTGAAACGCCGTCGCCGTATGTAAGGAAGAACGGCTCGTTTCCTATATAATCCTTAACTCTCTTGACTCTGCCTCCGGTCATCGTGTTAAGTCCCGTGTCAACGAGCGTAACCTTCCACGGCTCGGAGAAATTCGAGTGAACGGTCATTTTTCCGCCGTCGGTAAAGTCAAATGTAATGTCGCTTCTGTGAAGGAAATAGTCGGCGAAAAATTCCTTTATAACGTGCTGTTTGTATCCGCAGCATATAACGAAATCGTTATATCCGTAATGCGAATAGAGCTTCATGATATGCCAGAGTATCGGCATGTCGCCTATCTGAATCATGGGCTTGGGGATAAGGTGGCTTTCTTCGCTGATTCTTGTGCCGAAACCTCCGGCTAAAATTACAACTTTCATATTAAGCGTCCTTTCTTACAGAATGTAATTGTAAAGTATGGAGCATATCGCGCACGCGCCGTACATTATCGCGTAGACCTCGATCATGCCGATATAATATATTTTTTCGAATATTCTTAAAAACGCGTCGTCCTTATCGTCCGGGATTGATTTAAACTTCTTCAATATGAGAAGGAGAATAAATACCGCAAACGACGCAAGACTTATTAACGCGCCCGTTTTAAGACCGTGGGGAAGGAACTTGAGCTCTACCGTGTTTTCGCCCTTATTGAGCTTAACGGCAAGGAAACTGCCCATTGCATAATTGAGCTGTGTTTTTTCTCCGTTGACGGTGCATGACCAGCCGGGGTCGTCGTTGACGGGCAGGAACAGATATTCTTCGTCGGACTGCGCCGTCGCTTTTGCCGTAAGGCTTTTTGCACCTGTCGTTATCTGAGCATGAGAATGTTCCTTTGCGCAGAGGTCTGCGAGCTTTGTATAGTCCGCCTGACCCGACGTAAGTTTTATCCATCCGCCGATATCTTTCCACTGACCGACCGTTACCGTCAGCTCCTCGTCCTCGAAAACTCCGAGGTCGAGCATGCCGTTGAAGAAGTTATTGGGGTATCTGTAGTTTGCCTTGGCGCCGAAGTATGTAAGGTCAAGAGTTTTGCCGTTTAATGAAATCTGGAGGCTTCCGTTTGAAATCTTTCTGCCTTTTTCCGTTTCGACATTTAAATAAACGTGGCGTTTGCCTTCGACGTTTATATTCATCTCGTAAATCGCGTCGTTCTCGGATTCTGTTGAATAGGTCTTTTCGTCCGTCGTTATCAGGTCGCCGTTTCCGCCGAGCGCCCTGAACAGTTCATTTGTTGAAACGAACGGATCGTCATTTTCGACTATATCCGTATTTATGAAATCCTCATTTACAATAAGTCCGACGGGAAGAGCGTAATTATACGAATAGAGTTTCGAATCTCCTACGTCGTACATATACGTATACTCGCTCGTATCAAGGTCTTTTTTTGAGAATGCGTATTTTATATTGAGAAGCGCGTCCGAGAGGAGAGTTCCGGAGTTGTCAAGCACTCGCGTATAGACCTGAGAGTAGCCCAGCGCTCTCATTGACGTTGTAAGATCCTCGGAAACAAGATGTGTAAAGTTAGACATTGCCGGGAATTTAAAGAACATCGGGTAGTTGCTGTTTAAATATGTGTCCGAATCCTTTATTCTTGTAAGATTGTCGTTTTCGAGTTTTAAATCCTCGGTTATAGCGTTCGCCCTGTCGACGAATGTAAGTGAATACATCGGAAGGACGTTTTCTTTATCCGAATTTGTGCCGATGGATACATCTGCGCACATCCCGGTTTCCGCAATCATGAAAAGAGATACAAGAACATAACCGATTTTCTTATTCTTAATCGTAAGTGCAAATACGTACGAAATCAGCATCAGGAAAAACGCTATTGAGATGAACATTCCGGCATTTTCCGTAAAGATATAACGGTATGTAAGTCCCTCGACGGCGTCCTTGTGTTCGTACGCCTTAAAGTACATGAGTAATACGCCCGCCGCGCCCGAGATAACGGATATAATCACGGGAATGACCGTTTTTTTGCCCGAGAAAAATTCTATCGTGCTGCCCGAATGTATGCAGTACGCCGCCGCGCACACAAGTATAAACGAGAGCATGTAGAGATATCTCAGCGGGAATCCGACATATGAGCCGACGTGCCATATTAAATTGATATTCTCAAACAAAGCGGGCAGGAGAAGCACGAGCAGGCTTAATGTGAAGAAAATTGATTTTTTCTTGTTTTGCGAGAAGTTTACGAGCAGAACTATGAACATTGCCCATAAAACCGCGCTGCCGACAAATAAGAGAGCGTATTTTACATTGGGGTATGTGTTTGTCGCTTTCAGAATTTTCAAAAGCGTGTCGAGCGTAGTTTCCTCGCTTTTTATCGAATATCTCGTCGAGCCGAGCATGTAGTAAACGGTGGGAACGGTTATGACTGCCGACATCGCGAGTGAAAGAACGCTTGAAAATCCGAATCTTATGATTGCGGTTTTGCGCGTTTCCTTCGGCTGAATGAACATCATATAGAGTCCGCCGACGAGAAGCAGGAACAGGAAAAGCATGTACGCGATGTACAGCGAGAGCGTGAGCGAATACGTCAGAATCAGCACGTACGGCCACCATTTGCCCGTATCGCACATGTACATAAATGCAAGTACGATAAACGGAAGCATGAATGCCGCGTCAATCCAGCCCATATTAGTATAGTAAATGATGATAAACGAACTCAGCGCATAGCACAGCGAGAGAAAAACCTGCCAGAACGACGGGATTTTAAATTTCTTTCTCAGAAAGAAAAGCATGCTTTCCGCCGCCATGACGATTTTGAAAATAAGAAGAAATGAAATTCCGTTGACAATGCCGTCCCTCGGAACGATGAGGCTGAAGAGTATCTCCCAAGGTTTTAAGATGTAGAAACCGGTTGTGAGTATCTGTGCGCCCGCCGCAGTTTCCCAGTTGAACATCAACGACATTTTGCCGCCGCTTCTCAGGTAATCCCAAAAATATGTATAGTTGGAAATTGTCTGCTGAACCATGTCGTCACATACGACGCTGCCCGAGCCGAACGGGAAAATTCCGTTTACCGCATAGATAACGAGCATGAAAACAACGGCGAAAAGTCCCGCCGCCGCATACGGCGCGGCCGCGCGCAGCGACGCTTTTTTATCCTTTTGAGCCAAGAAAGCCACCTCAATTATTAAAATACATAATAAAACAATGTAAGTTTACCACATAATGATGCTTTAGTCAAGAAAGGTTACTGTTCTGTTACTTTTTT
>JALEQX010000037.1 GCA_022763825.1 Oscillospiraceae bacterium
CAGGATAAAAATTCCATTTACTCCTTAGACTTTATCAGACGGCTCAATTCGAACGGTTCGGACAGATTCATCCGACTTTACCGTCAGACAAAGGGGAACGGCAGTTCGTGGAGCGTTCGCTTCGGCGCTCATCTTGTCAAAAATTCAATGATGACGGTATATCCGAGATATTCGTATATACAAAATATCGGCTGCGATTCTTCGGGCGTTCACTCAAAGTCAGAGGACGAAAAGAAAATGGCGGTTGATCTTACAAAGGCGATAGAAAACCCCGTTATCGAACCCGTTAAGCTCGACAGAAGAATTCAGAAAGCTATGAAAAAACACTATTCGGGCGGATTTGTTTCCGACGTAAAAAGAACCGCCGGAACCGCTCTTATACTTATAAAACACAGGCTCGTACTCGGTAACGCCTAAAAGTTTACATCTGATTACAAGTATGACCGTGTTTAACAAGGATGAAAACGCAGGCAGGCTGTCTCCTGTCAAGTTTGAAGACGCAGTTAAACGCTGTCAGACGAAGCAATGCTTGTAAAGTTTTAGGTGGTACAGAGTACTTGGAGGATGAAGCAATGGATAATCCGCTTATCTCGGTTATAATACCCGTTTACAATGTCGAAAAATATTTAAGAGAATGTGTAGACAGTGTTTTAAACCAGACGTACGATAATTTTGAAATAATACTTATCGACGACGGTTCGACAGATTCTTCGGGAAAAATATGCGACGAATACGCATGTAATGACGCAAGGATAACCGTAGTTCATAAAGAGAACGGCGGACTGTCGTCTGCAAGGAACGCGGGTGCCGAAAAAGCTTCGGGAAAATATATTTATTACCTTGACAGCGACGATTATATAGATAACGAGACATTTTCTTCGCTCGTAAAAAATGCGGAGGAAAACTCATCTGACATAGTGTTCTTTTCCGCTTTTTCTTTCATTGACGGCGGGGGAGAAGCAAAGCAAAATTACGTTTATAAAAACGAATACAAAACGGATTCGGGTCGTAACGTTTTCGACAGATTAATAAAAAACGGAGAATTTCACTCCGCCGTTCCGCTTTTGTTTTTTAAGAATGAATTTATAAAGAAAAACGGACTTTCATTTATCGACGGGATGTATCATGAGGATATGATATACACATTCGAGGCGTTTATGTCGGCTTCATGCGTTTCGTACGTAAACGAATGCTTTTATAAAAGACGTTACCGCGCTGATTCGATTATGACAAGCAGGAAGAGTGAAAAATATTTTAACGACATGTCCCGCGTTTACTATACGGTGAGCGAATATAAAAAAACAAATTCCGTTGAGAGCGAAGCCGTCGATAAATATATCGCAAGATGTGCTTTTAACGCGTTGAATTTATATAAAAAGCTGTCTGCCGAGGAGCAGAAGAAGAACAGGGAACGGTACGATAAATTAAAATCTGATATACTGGATAACGGCGCGTACGGCGACGATTATCTGAAAGCAAGATGCCGTTCGACGGCAATGTGGGCGGCGAAAAAAGCGGTAGGAAAAATATTCGGACGGTGAGATTAAAATGACGGAGATTACCGATAAAAAAATAATAATGTGCATCTCCGGCATGAGAGGCGGGGGAGCCGAACGCATAGCCTGCGTTTTGATGAACGAATTTAAAAAGCGCGGAGCTTATCCGTCGGTTTTTTTAACCAATCAGACTGCGGGCGAGTCCGACAGACGAAATCTCGACGAATCCATACCGGTTACGGGTTACGGCGACTCGTCGGACGTAGTCGGAAGCATTAAACGTTTCGGATATAAGTTACTGCGGATTTTTTCGTCCGCCGTATGCAAAGTATTTGAAAATCTAAAAAGGGAAGTCCCTGCATATTTTGCGTATCTTTCGTTTTTTTCGCAGTACTACGGACAAATCGGGAAACTGAGAAATATATTAAAATCGAACCCCGATATGACCGTTATCGCGTTTCTTCAGCCGAGTATTCCGATAGCTTTATTATCGGCGAGGGGACTTAAAAACAGAGTGATTTTTTCGGAGCGCGGAGATCCCGTAAGACTTATGAAAAAACGCTTCGGCAGAAAATTTATTGAAAAATATTATTCGCGTGCGGACTGCGCCGTTTTTCAGACCGAGGACGCAAAAAATACCTATCCCGAAAATATTGCGGAAAAGGGAGTTGTTATATTCAATCCGATATCGCCCGAACTTCCCGAGCCTTACGACGGCGTGCGCAGTAAGAATATTACGACGTTTTGCAGAATATCGAGGCAGAAGAATCTGCCGTTATTAATAGACGCGTTTAAAAACGTACATAAAGATTATCCGGATTATAAATTAAGAATAATCGGTTCGCCCCAAAACGCGGACGACGAAAGCGTATTCGAGGATATAAAAAAACAGATATCCGATTTGTCGCTTGAAGAATCCGTTATATTCGAGCCGTTTTCAAAAGACGTACATTCTCTTATAATAAAGGACGCGGTGTACGTAAATTCCTCCGATTACGAGGGTATGTCGAACGCAATGCTCGAGGCTATGGCGATAGGACTTCCCTGCGTATGTACCGACTGCCCGATAGGCGGAGCGAACGCCGTGATAAAGGACGGGGAGAACGGACTGCTGGTTAAACT
>JALEQX010000041.1 GCA_022763825.1 Oscillospiraceae bacterium
GTAATCCGATACGTATTTCATTCCGTGGGGGAATTTCTCGGGGTCGGGTACTATTTCTTCGTTTTCGTTTCTCTCTCTGAGACTCCAGCAGTCGTCTATTATAACATATTCATAACCGCAGTCTTTAAGTCCGCTTTCGAGTATGAAATCGGCAGTCTCCATTACGACCTTTTCGTTTATGTTCTCTGCAAATGTGTTCCATGAGTTCCAGCCCATGGGCGGTCTGTTTATTATCATTGTGTAAATTCTCCTTTCGGGGTTGTGAAAAAATTATATCAGTTATTTTTATCCGTGTCAATCGAATAAAACTATCTTTTTTATTGCAGACAAAGTTTTAGAGGAGAAATTGTATTTTATCGTTTCATTTTTAATGAATATTGGATGGATAATTATTTTTCAGTAGAACACATGCAGACGGCTAAAGCAAAGCGGCAACGGTTTATAACCGTTGCCGCTTTGCTTTGCATCTATACCGAATAAAAGGAGACATCAAAAAGATAATTATATATTCTCCGCGATAAGCTCGCCCATTTTTGAGCAGGAGACTTTTTCGCAGCCGTCTTGCATGATATCGCCGGTGCGGTACTTCATGTCGAGTACCTTATCAACCGCGTTTTCGATATCGTCGGCTTCTTTTGCCATTGAGAACGAATATCTTAACATCATGGCTGCGGAGAGAACCGTGCCTATGGGGTTTGCAATATCGAGTCCCGCGATGTCGGGAGCGGAACCGTGAATCGGCTCATACATGCCGAGAGTCGACGACGAAAGCGACGCAGACGGCATCATTCCGATAGAGCCGGTGAGCATTGAAGCCTCGTCCGAGAGAATGTCGCCGAACATGTTTTCCGTTACGAGAACGTCGAACTGCGACGGATTTTTTATAAGCTGCATAGCCGTGTTGTCGACAAGAATATCGGAGAATTCGACCTCGGGGTATTCTGCACTTAATCTGTGCATTGTTGCTCTCCAAAGTCTCGACGTGTCGAGAACGTTCGCTTTGTCGACGGAGGCAAGGCGTTTATTTCTCTTCATTGCCGTTTCGAATGCGACTCTGCCGATACGCTCAATTTCATGCTCCGAGTAGGGCATGATGTCGACCGCCTGTTTTTCGCCGTTTACGTCCTCGGTCTTATGCTCGCCGAAGTAAACTCCGCCGGTAAGCTCGCGGACAATGAGTAAATCAATACCGCCGCCGACGATCTCCTCTTTTAGAGGCGAGGAGCTTGCAAGCTGTTTGAAAAGTTTTGTAGGTCTTAAATTTGCGAAAAGTCCTAATTCCTTTCTGACGGCAAGCAGAGCCTTTTCGGGACGAATCGAAGCCGGGCATGAATCCCATTTGGGACCCCCGACAGCGCCGAGAAGCACGGAGTCGGAATTTTTGCATTTATTCATATTTTCGTCGGTAATCGGCACGCCGTATTTGTCGATGGAACAGCCTCCGATGTCGACGTATTCGTAGTTGAATTTATGAGAGTATTTCTCCGCGACTTTGTCAAGAACCTTGACAGCCTGCGCGACTATTTCGGGGCCTATTCCGTCGCCGGGAAGAACGACAATATTCTTTTCCATATTATTTATCCTCCTTTAACGAAGCTAAAAGTCCGCCTTTTGATATTATATTCTGAATAAATTCGGGGAACGGCTGAGCCTGAAACGTTTTTGACGTTGTTATGTCGGTTATAACGCCAGTGTCGAAATTTACCTCGACTTCGTCACCCGCGTTGATTGCGTCGGCGGCTTCGGGACATTCGAGAATCGGAAGCCCTATATTAATCGAATTGCGGTAGAAAATACGTGCAAAGCTTTTTGCGATAACGCAGCCCGTTCCCGCCGTTTTAATGACTAACGGGGCGTGTTCTCTCGACGAACCGCATCCGAAGTTCCAGCCCGCAACCATAACGTCGCCTTTTTTTACATTGTTAATGAATTCGGGGTCGATATCCTCCATGCAGTGCTTTGTAAGCTCATTTGCGTCGGAGGTATTAAGATAACGCGCGGGAATTATTACGTCCGTGTCGACGTTATCGGGGTATTTGAAAACTTTTCCTTTTGTATTCATGTTCAGTCCTCCTTAGGGCAGGTAATGTGACCTGTAAGCGCGCTCGCTGCCGCCGTTGCGGGGGAGGCAAGGTAAACCTCGCTCTCGACGTGACCCATTCTGCCGACGAAATTGCGGTTCGTTGTTGAAATACAGCGTTCGCCCTTGGCAAGTATACCCATATATCCGCCTAAGCACGGACCGCATGTCGGAGTGGAAACTACCGCGCCCGCATCGATAAACGCCGTGATGTAACCGCGCTCGGAGCATTCTCTCATTATATTCATAGTCGCGGGAATGATGATACAGCGTACAGAGTCCGCAACCTTTTTACCCTTTAAAATTCTGTACGCGGTCTCCATGTCTTCCATTCTGCCGTTGGTACAGCTTCCGATAACGACCTGGTCGATTTTGATATCCTCAAGCTCGTCTGCGGGGTGCGTGTTTTCGGGCAGGTGGGGACAGCTTACGGTGGGAACTATCTTGCTAAGGTCAATTTCGATAACCTTTTCATATTCCGCGTCCGCGTCCGCCTCGAATATAACGGGCTGTCTCTCGCTTCTGCCATTAAGATAGTTAAGAGTCGTCTGATCTACGGGGAAAATTCCGTTCTTTGCTCCGGCTTCAATCGCCATGTTGCATATACAAAGCCTGTCGTCCATTGAAAGACTCTTTACTCCCTCGCCGGTGAATTCCATTGACTTGTAAAGCGCGCCGTCAACGCCTATCATTCCGATTATCGTAAGAATAACGTCCTTGCCGGAGCAGTTCTTGTTAAGCGAATTTTTAAGTTCGAATTTAATAGCCGACGGAACCTTGAACCATGCCTGTCCCGTAGCCATGCCGGCAGCCATGTCGGTGCTTCCGACGCCCGTGGAGAACGCGCCGAGCGCGCCGTAGGTGCAAGTGTGGCTGTCCGCGCCGATAATGCAGTCGCCTGCGGTGACTACGCCCTGTTCGGGGAGAAGCGCGTGCTCTATGCCCATTTTGCCCACGTCGTAAAAGTGGCTGATGCAGTGTGAGCATGCAAACTCTCTGCACTGCTTGGACTGCTCCGCCGCCTTGATATCCTTGTTGGGGACAAAGTGGTCGAGGACGATTGCGATTCTGTCCTTATCGAATACGGATGAAATATCATTCTTGTTAAGCTCGTTAATCGCAACGGGGGTCGTGATGTCGTTGCCGAGTACGAGGTCAAGTTTAGCATTTATGAGCTGACCGGGCTTTACCGAGTCAAGTCCTGCGTGAGAGGCTAATATTTTTTGAGTTAATGTCATTCCCATTTTACGTTACCTCACTTTGATTTAAGTCTGTTGACTGCAGAGAAAAGCGCCTGTATTGACGAGGCGATAATATCGTCGTTTATTCCCGCGCCCCAGACGTGATTTCCCTTTTCGTCGGCAATGCTTACGTACGAAATTGCCTTTGACGTTGAGCCTCTTGTCAGCGCGTGCTCCTCATATGTGAGGTCGGAGTAGAAGATTCCGAGCTGCTGCTTTATCGCGTTGCTTATCGCGTCGAGACGGCCGTTGCCCTTTGCTGTAATTTTCTTTTCCTCGCCGTCAATCTTAACGGTAACGTCGGCGGTGATTTCATCTGTGCGTTTAAAGTGATAATCTATAAGCTCGACGGGCGAATTTACGTCTACGTATGTCTTTGTGAATATTGAGAGTACCTCGTCGGGCGAAAGCTCTGCGTGGCGTACATCGGAAACATTCTTAATAGTATATCCTACGTCCTCTTTCATCTTGGCAGGAAGCTGATAGCCGAAGTTATGCTCGAGCATGTAGCCGATACCGCCCTTGCCCGACTGCGAATTAATACGGATAACGTCGGTTTCGTATTCTCTGCCGACGTCGCCCGGGTCGATGGGAAGGTAGGGAACCGTCCATGTCGAAGCGTTATTTTCCTCATGCCACTTCATGCCCTTTGCGATAGCGTCCTGGTGAGAACCGGAGAACGCCGCGAAAACAAGTTTGCCCGCGTACGGCTGACGGTCGTATACCGACATCCTCGTAACTCTCTCGTAAAGGCTTACGATTTCGGGCATGTGCGTAAAGTCGAGTCCCGGCTCAACGCCCTGTGCATACATGTTAAGCGCAAGAGTAATAATGTCGACGTTGCCGGTACGCTCACCGTTTCCGAACAGTGTACCCTCGATTCTGTCCGCGCCGGCGAGAAGTCCTAATTCGGAATCGGCTACGGCGCATCCTCTGTCGTTATGCGGGTGAAGCGAAACCTCTACGCTGTCGCGGTATTTTAAGTTATCGCACATATATTCTATCTGATCCGCGTAAACGTTCGGCGTGGAAAGCTCGACGGTTACGGGGAGATTGATTACTACTTTTTTGTCCGGCGTGGGCTGCCATATATCGAGTACCGCGTTACATATTTCGAGCGCAAATTCCGGCTCCGTGCCGGTGAATGATTCGGGCGAATATTCGTATCTGTAATCAACGCCCTCCTCGTCTGCAATCTGCTTAAACAGCTTTGCGCCGTCGACCGCTATTTTAATTATTTCTTCCTTTGATTTTCTGAAAACCTGCTGTCTCTGAGCGAATGAAGTCGAATTGTAAAGATGAACTATCGCATTTTTGCATCCCTCGAGCGCGGCGAATGTCTTTTTGATAATGTGCTCGCGGCTCTGGGTGAGAACCTGAACGGTGACGTCGTCGGGAATCATGTTTTTCTCGATAAGCGTTCTTAAAAATGCGTACTCCGTTTCGGAAGCCGCGGGGAAACCTACTTCGATTTCCTTAAAACCGACTTTTACAAGGAGGTTAAAGAATTCGAGCTTTTCTTCAAGGCTCATGGGGATGATAAGCGACTGATTGCCGTCTCTCAAATCAACCGAACACCATTTCGGCGCATGGTCGATATATGTTTTCTCCGCCCATTTTCTTTGCGGATTTTTTACGGGATAGAACTGACAAACGTATTTCGATGTGTTTACCATTGTATTAACCTCCGGGTTATATTACGCTGTTTATAAACTGTTCCGCCGCTCTCGGTGAACGGCTGCCCTTAGCGAGGGCGAACGCTTCCGCATTTTTATCAAGCTCAGCGTTGGGCAAAATGCCGTGCCTCAGCGCGAGAGCGTGAATTATATCAAGGTAGAGAGCTTTGTTCGGTCTTGAAAAATAGACCGTAAGTCCGAATCTGTCGGACAGCGACATGAGCTCCTGAACGGTATCGGAATGATGTATGTCGTTGTCGTCCTCTCTGTCGGAAAAGTTTTCCTTAACGATATGACGTCTGTTGCTCGTCGCGTAAATAACGGCGTTGTCCGCCTTTGCGCTTGCCGAACCCTCCAATGCCGCTTTGAGCATCGAGAAGCAGTCGTCGTTTTTATTAAATGAAAGATCGTCTATAAATATTATGAATTTAAGAGGGTTTTCCGCTATCGAATCCATTATTTTCGATAATGAGAAAAGCTGGTCTTTTCTTAATTCTATAAGCCTTAATCCCCTGGGTGCGAAATGATTTACGCACGCCTTGACGGTCGAGGATTTTCCCGTGCCGGCGTCTCCGAACAGGAGAGTGTTGGCGGCGGGTCTGCCCTCAATGAGAGCCTGTGTATTGTCGTAGACTTTCTTTCTCTCTTCCTCATAGCCGACGAAAACGCTCTCGTCTATGGAATCCGCCGAGTGAACGGGGATTATCTCGTTATTTTCGACTCTGAACATTACGGCTGACGAGAAAATGCCGTAGCCGTAACTCGATATGTTCTTAAGCCTCAATTCGTACTGCCTGTTAAAATCCGTTTCTTCGTTGATAAACGACGGAATATAAACGCCTTTCGGCGCAAAAGAGCAGAGAATTTCGGGTGTAAGAGATGTAAGCGACGAAAAAATGTCAAGCTCTCTCTTTGCATTGTTTTCAAGACACGGCGGTATCTCATTCGAATTCGCCGTTCTTATTACATATTCGTTCTCGTCCTCATATACGGTTTTTTTAAGAAAATCCGAAAATGAAAAACCGTATTGAGACAGCGAATTTACAAACTCGCCGTACAGTTTCATTTTGCCGAATTTATCGCCGTCGTCATGCGACAGAAATTCGCACAGCTTTTTCATTGCGGGCTTTTCGATGACCGCGCGGAATACGCTGACTGCCGAGAGCGAACAGAATAATAAATCCAATTCCTGTTTATTCATGATATTATCTCTTGTTTATTATTGCGCCTTTATCGGCGGAGCTTACCATTGACGCGTAGCGGGCAAGACATCCCTTGATGTCCGTCTTTTTCTTAATAACGACAGACTGTTTTCTTCTCTCGATTTCCTCGTCGGAAACATTGAGCTTAATCGAATAATTCGGAATGTCGATTGAGATTGAGTCTCCGTCTTTAACGTAGGCTATGAGTCCTCCGCTTACGGCCTCGGGTGAAACGTGACCTATCGCCGCGCCTCTCGTGGCTCCCGAAAATCTGCCGTCGGTAATTAACGCAACGTCTTTATCAAGTCCCATACCCGCAATCGCGGAGGTGGGGGAGAGCATTTCTCTCATGCCGGGACCGCCGGCGGGGCCCTCGTAACGGATAACGACAACGTCGCCCTTGACGATTTGACCCTCGTATATGGCGGCAATAGCGTCCTCCTCGGAATCAAAAACCTTTGCGGGTCCTTCGTGTTTAAGCATTTCGAGTGCTACCGCACTTCTTTTAACAACGCATCCGTCGGGCGCGAGATTTCCCCTTAATACGGCTATACCGCCGGTAGCAGAATACGGATTGTCAACTGTTCTTATCGTTTCGGCGTCGAGAATTTCTGCGTCGGCAATATTTTCGCCGAGCGTTTTACCCGTACATGTCATGACTGTTGTATCGATAAGATTTAATTTAGTAAGTTCTTTTAATACGGCGTAGACTCCGCCCGCCTCGTTAAGATCCTCCATATACGTGTGACCCGCGGGGGCGAGATGACAGAGATTCGGCGTTTTCGCGCTGATTTCGTTAGCCATATCGAGATTGAATTCTACTCCGCATTCGTTTGCAATCGCGGGCAGATGGAGCATACTGTTTGTCGAGCAGCCCAGAGCCATATCGGCGGTAAGAGCGTTCTTTATCGCCGATTCGGTCATGATATCCGACGGCTTTATATCTCTTTTTACAAGCTCCATTATCTGCATGCCAGCATGCTTTGCAAGCTCTATTCTCTTTGAGTAAACGGCGGGAATCGTTCCGTTGCCCCTGAGTCCCATTCCGAGAACCTCTGTAAGGCAGTTCATTGAATTCGCCGTATACATGCCCGAACAGGAACCGCACGTCGGACATGTTTTTTCCTCGCAGAGAGTCAATTCCTTTTCATCTATTCTTCCCGATGTGTAAGCTCCTACGGCCTCAAACATGCTTGAAAGACTCGTTTTCTTCCCGTGAACGCGTCCTGCAAGCATGGGTCCTCCGCTTACGAATATTGTCGGAATGTTTACCCTCGCCGCCGCCATGAGCAGACCGGGGACGTTCTTGTCGCAGTTTGGAACCATTACAAGTCCGTCGAAGCCGTGAGCCAGAGTCATAGCCTCGGTGGAGTCGGCGATGATATCGCGGGTTATAAGAGAATACTTCATTCCCGTATGACCCATTGCGATACCGTCGCACACGGCGATGGCAGGGAACACGACAGGCGTTCCGCCCGCCATTGCAACGCCGAGCTTTACAGCCTCGACGATTTTATCAATGTTCATGTGTCCCGGAACTATTTCATTATACGAGCTTACGATACCTATAAGAGGTCTTGACTGCTCTTCTTTCGTAAGTCCGAGCGCGTGATACAGTGATCTGTGAGGCGCGTTCTGAAATCCGTTTACTATCGTGTCCTTTATCATCGTTTACACTCCTGTCGCTGCGTATTGAAATCAGTTGTTGATAAGCTTGTCCTCGTCGCTCCAGCTGTAAAGCTTGCGGATCTCTCTGCCGACCTTCTCTGCGGGATGCTCTGCGGCGAGCTTTCTCATTGCGTTGAAATGAACCTGCGCACCTGCGGGCGACATGTCGAGCAGGAAGTCCTTTGCGAACGTTCCGTCCTGAATGTCGGAAAGAATCTTCTTCATGGTTTTCTTTGTTTCTTCTGTAATGATCTTCGGTCCGGTGATGTAGTCGCCGTATTCGGCTGTGTTGGAAATGGAGTATCTCATACCCTCGAAACCGCTCTGATAGATAAGGTCAACGATGAGCTTCATCTCATGGATGCACTCGAAGTATGCGTTTCTCGGATCATAGCCTGCCTCGCACAGAGTTTCGAAGCCTGCCTGCATGAGTGCGCATACGCCGCCGCACAGAACTGCCTGTTCGCCGAAGAGGTCGGTTTCGGTCTCGGTTCTGAACGTTGTCTCGAGAACGCCCGCTCTCGCTCCGCCGATACCTAAAGCGTATGCAAGTCCGATTTCAAGCGCGTCGCCCGTTGCGTCCTGCTCTACCGCGATAAGGCAGGGAACGCCTTTGCCTGCAAGGTACTCGCTTCTTACGGTATGACCGGGGCCTTTGGGGGCAATCATTATAACATTAACGTTCTTGGGGGGCTTAATGCATCCGAAATGAATGTTGAAGCCGTGAGCGAACGCAAGAGTCTTGCCCTCGGTGAGGTTCGGCTCGATGCTCTCTTTGTAAAGCTGAGCCTGCTTTTCGTCGTTTATAAGAATCATGATGATGTCTGCGTTCTTTGCCGCGTCTGCGCTTGTCATGACTTTAAGTCCGGCGTCCTCCGCCTTTTTCCAGCTCTTGCTTCCCTCGTAGAGTCCTACGATAACGTCAACTCCCGAATCGTGGAGATTGAGCGCGTGAGCGTGTCCCTGTGAGCCGTAACCGATGATAGCTACGGTCTTTCCGTTGAGTTTTGCAAGATTGCAGTCCTGCTGATAATAGATTTTCTGCATTTTGATTTGCTCCTTTCGGATTTTATTATTTTATAATTTTAGTCATGGTGTTACGGCCTCTTTCGATAGCCACAACGCCCGTTCTGCACGTTTCAAGTATGCCCAAGGGCTTCGCTATTTCAATAAAAGCGTTTATCTTAGACGGCTCGCCTGTGATTTCGACAGTCATAACGTCCGTCGTGTAGTCGACGATCTTTGCTCTGTATATTTCCGCCGCCGCCGTGATTTCCGAACGGTTTTCGGGGGTGTTCTTAACTTTTATAAGGCAGAGCTCGCGTTCGACGGTCGTGCCGTCTTCATATGTTTTTATACCCTTAACGTTAAAGAGCTTTGCAAGCTGTTTAACCATCTGCTCGCGTATGAATTCTCCGCCCGTAATGACTATCGTCATTCTCGAAAAGTTGGGGTCCTCAGTCTCGCCGACGGTCAGGGAGTCAATGTTGAAGCCCTTTCTTGTGAACATGCCCGCGACTCTTGTCAGTACGCCGTATTTATTTTCAACGAGGGCTGAAATGACTATTCTGTTATTCTTGTTATCCATCATTTCTCCTCCTTGTCACTGCCGATCGTCGTTATGATGTCGTCTATTGATCCTCCGGGCGGAAGCATCGGCAGAACCATTTCGTCCATATCGATGACCGTATCTATAACATACGGATGTCCCGATTCCATAGCCTCTTTAAACGCCGACTCGAACGAGTCTATGTCGAAAACTCTCTTTGCCCTTGCTCCGAACGCCTCTGCGAGCTTTACGAAATCCGTCTTTCTCTCAAGCACGGTGTTCGAATACCGTTTGCCGAAGAATAGCGTCTGCCACTGTCTGACCATGCCGAGAACGCCGTTATTAATTAAAACAATTACAATCGGCAGGTCGTATGTTACTGCCGTCGCAAGCTCGTTTAAATTCATTCCGAAGCTTCCGTCGCCGGTTATAAGAACTACTTTGTTTCCCGTGGCGACGGCTGCTCCTATCGAGGCTCCGAGACCGTAGCCCATTGTACCGAGACCGCCGGAGGACGCGAACGTTCTTTTCTTTTCGAAATTCGTGTACTGCGCAGCCCACATCTGGTGCTGACCGACGTCGGTGGTTATGCAGGTGTCTTTGTCTTTTATCTTATTTATAACTCTGAATAATGCTCTCGGATGAAGCTTGCCGGGCGCGGCGGCTTCGTTCTTTTCGCTGAATTCGTTTTGCTTATCTTTAAGCGAATTTACGAGCGTATTCCATTCGGGGTGTGAATTCGTCTGACATTTTTCTGCGATTCTTGCAAAGGAATCAACGATATCACCGACGACGCCCACGTCGACGATTACGTTTTTATTGATTTCCGAATTGTCAACGTCTATCTGAACTATCTTTGTATTCTTTGCAAACTTTGCAACGTTGCCTGTAGCTCTGTCGGAAAATCTGACGCCTATACCGATTATCAGGTCGGCTTCTTTATTAGCCATGGACGAAGCGTATCTGCCGTGCATGCCCTGCATTCCGAGAAATCTCGGATATGAATTGGGCATTGCGGACAGTCCCATGAACGAACAGCCTATATACGCGTCAATCTTTTCGGCGAAAGCCATAATCTCTTTCGTCATCCCCTTGCCGGCGGCGCCTCCGCCGAGGTATATATAGGGACGCTTTGATTCATTGATAAGTTTTACGGCTTCTTCAATTTCCGTCTCTCCGGCTTTCGGAAGAGGGAAGTAGTCGACAACGCCCTTAGGCTCGTATTCGCACATCGCCGTCTGTACATCCTTGGGAACGTCGACGAGTACGGGACCGGGTCTGCCCGACTTTGCGATTCTGAACGCTTCTCTTAAAACGTCGGCAAGCTCGTTTACGTCGGATACGAAGTAGTTATGCTTTGTAATGGGAAGCGTAACGCCCGTTATGTTAATTTCCTGAAAGCTGTCCCTGCCTATCTGATTTGTCATAACGTTGCCCGTTATTGCAACCATGGGAATCGAATCGAGTATTGCCGTGGCTATGCCTGTGACGAGGTTTGTGGCTCCGGGACCCGACGTTGCGATAACAACACCGACCTTGCCCGTTACTCTCGAATAACCGTCGGCGGCGTGGGAGGCTCCCTGCTCGTGAGCGGTGAGAACATGATTGATTCTGTCTCTGTTTTTATATAATTCGTCGTAAATGTTAAGCACCTGACCGCCGGGATAACCGAATACGTCGGTTACGCCCTGTTCTATAAGAGTTTCTATAATGATCTGAGCGCCTGACATCATTTTCTTTTCCATAGCTTTGGGGCTCCTCCTGTGTTATTGTATAAAAAAAAAGCCTTCGTCTCCCGGACATGGTAATCTGTCCTAAAGAGACGAAAGCATAAAATTCACTTTCGCGGTACCACTCTTTTTCGTCCGTTTGACCGGGCGCACTTTAGAGGCCTGCACCTCCTGACTTCGTAACGGGAGCATCCGTCTGTCCCTATGGATATATGTTCAGGACAGCCACTCCGCGGCGAGTTCACCGAATCTGCCCCTTTGCCTTGCACCGTACCGGCATTTCTCTGAACGGGGAGTGGATCGGTTACTGATCCGCTTCACAGTGTTTAAATTTTGGTTAGATTATAACGCGGAAATTCGCGTTTGTCAACACATAAAAACAAAAATCGTCACCATTTATAAAAACAGATTTTTTTGCCGTAATTCTTTATTGCACATTATTGAAATTGTCGTATGTTATATGGTAATATATAAATAAATACATATAAGGATGTGTTTATTATGAGTAAAGAAACCTTAAATGACCTTAAAACGAGAAGAAGCTGCCGAAAATATCTTGACAGGCAGATAACCGACGAACAGCTTAACGAAATTCTCGAATGCGGAACCTACGCCCCGACGGGTATGGGCAGACAGTCGCCGAAAATGGTCGTTTTGCAGAATAAAGACGATATCAAATATGTATCGGGTCTTAACGCAGAGGTTATGGGTAATCCCGACGCGGATCCGTTTTACGGCGCGCCGACGGTTATAATCGTATTTGCCGATAAGAATATTAGAACCTACTATGACGACGGAGTTCTCGTAATGGGCAATCTTCTCAATGCCGCTCATGCGGTCGGCGTTGATTCGTGCTATATATACAGAGCGCGCGAGGTTTTCAATACCGAAAAGGGCAGGGTTCTTATGAAAAAATGGGGACTCGGCGAAAATTACGAGGGTATCGGCAACTGTATTTTAGGCTATGCGGACGAGGGAGGAATAAATCCCGCAAAGGAGCGAAAGAGCGATTATATTTTAAGGGTGTAATATGAAAGAAAAAGACATCTGCTCTCTAAATTTATATTATTCTTTTTTGTTATACTGCTGATTGTATATGCAGTTTGTTTTGTAATATCGGTTTTCCGCGTCAATGAGGTTAAGTGCATCTTTCATGAGGAGAAGTCACCGTATTCCGTAATGTTTACGACGGGCGAGTTTTACTTAATTAAGAAAAGCACTGACGAAAAATGCGTTGAAATGACCGACTTTATAAAAAATTCGTCTTTTTATCCGATAGAAGCGGACGAGGCGAAAGCTCTCATGACCGACAGAACAAAAGGCGGAAAACTTCAGTATTACAAAATAACCGAGACCGATTGTACGGCTTCGGGCTTTTATCCGGCTCTTGCATTTTTGTTTACAGAGACCGGCGATGACGGCGAAGTGTATATCTGTATTCTCAATAAGAATACAGGTGACGATAATAAATTCCTGACATCTGCTGTCGTGTACAGGGTGGAAAATGCCGACGGTACCGACCCGTTTTCGATAGGCAAATGGATTGACAGCCCGCTTAATTATACAAGAATGAAAATGCTCGGCTGTGTTTCGCACGCGTTTGCAATGCTTATTGTGAGTCTTAAATACGTTTTCCCGGCCGCGGTTATTGTCTTTATCATCCTTTCGCTGATTATGTCGTCAAAAGTGAATTTCGACAACGAACCCGACGTTCCGGAATCGGTGGATAATCCGGAGGATTATCTTTAAATTTAAAATAATAATCCCGCTTGTTTCAAACAGGCGGGATTTATTTATGCTTTATTTAAACATCATTATTAAGTTTTTGAGTATCGTTGCTAACTGGCGGACGAAATTGTAAAACATGTTTACAAAATCGAGAAGTCCGAGTTTTTCGAGAATATCGGCGGTTCGTGACGGAATAATGTCTCTTATCGCCTGCGTGTAATCAACGTCGCAGTAGGGGTTATCCTCGTCGTATTTGACATTTTCACCGTTCATTATCGTGTAGTCAAGAACTCGCTCGCCCACGGGCGTTACGCTTCCCTCTAAAATATACGATATTGTAACCGCGCATCTGACAAGCGATACTTCGGGAATTTCTCCTTTTACTTTATAAACCGCGCTTTCGCCCGGCTGTAAAAGGGTTGAGGTCTTTGCCGAGAAAAGCAGGTCAACGCCGTCGGTCGAAATATTGACTATTCTTACGGGGTATTTTGCCGAAACATTCGTTACGATATACTCGGTATCATTTGAACTTAAATAGCCGTCGCTGCTGTCAGAGAACGTTCCGAATACTGCGTACGCGGGGTTTGAGGAAGCTCTGAACTGCGGGAACGCAGGATCGGAATGTACGTCGATAACGTCATTCGGAATAAGAAGTTTTAAAAATAAATCGGTTGTATACGTATCCTTTATCTCCATACCGTGATAAAGTCCGTCGATGAACCATGTGTTTTCGGGGAGATATGCATACGATGCGTCAACCTCCATAGAGGGGGAGACGTGATTGTGCGTTCTGTCGGTGCAGACGCTTCCGGTTGCAACGTAGCCGTCGGAAAAACGTTTGCCCATAGGCGCACATTTTGCACCTGTGGAAGCCTCGGTCGTTATGATAGCGTCCGAATTTTCGTCAAGTCCCGTTACAATGTTAGTTCCCGTACCTGCGATAATAGATACGTTCATGCCGAGTTCCCGGCACTTTTTAAACGCTTGCGAATAATGAGCCATTACGTTTTCGTGAAACGCCGAGGTTTTTTCGATTAACGGCGCGCTCTCGTTTTTGTCGAGCAGGTCAAAACAGCCGTCAAGCTTATCTGTCGGAACGAAGTCCCATATACTGCCCCAGTAACCCATTATCTGCTTTGCATAAGGGATGAGGTAGTCGATTATGTCGTCAAGGAAGCCGAGTTCGTTCGCTCTTACGAGCCAGTTGTAGTCCTCCTCGGACATCATTCCGTGTTCAATGAATTTTAAGAGCGTTACCTCGTCGAGAATCGCGGTTTCGGAAACTGCGTCGTATGCAAATCCCGCTCCGCCGAGGGCAGGTACTATCATTACCGCGTTGTTTACGTCGTTTTTATGTCCGTAAAGAGAGAGGTAAGTTCCCGTTACCTGTCCGCCGTGGCTTATCGAAATAAGATTAACCTTATCCTTGCCTGTGTATTCCTTAACGCTCTGTATAAGCCTGTCGAGGTCTGACGCGCAGTCGGAGACGAACTGTCTGAAATCGGTATAGAAAACGTAAATGTTCTCCTCGCCGACATAATTTGCGACCTCAGCCATAACCTCTTTTTCGGGTCTGAATTCGCCGTCGGGGTACGCTTCGGCAAGAGCCGCCCAGTTGCATTCCTTTGCCGTCTGAAAGCGTGTTGATATATTGTTAACGCTCGTACCGTCGGGATTGTACGCAAGAACGCCGTACATCTCGACCGCCGCTTTTCCAACGGTTTCGCCGATATATTTAGCCTCGCCGGCTCCGAGCGCACCGAGTCCGAGGCCGAGCTCCGCGATATGGGTGAGAACCTGATTTTTGATTTCGTCCATGTCGACGCCCCAAACCTGTTCGACCGTTCCGTCGTCTTTGGTTAAAAACAGGGGAGACGAGCTGTAACCCGGAACGAGAATAACGGGGTAATCCGAAACGTCGTTTTTGCCGGGCTTTACCGCGTACGCTGTACTCATGCATGAAAATGCAATAAGAATTGATAGGAGAATGCCGAGAATTCTTTTCATTTTGTGAACTCCTTATAATAATTTATAAACAGTATAAGTTTTTTTTATAAATTATTCAAGAGTCATAATTATAGTATTTGTCTTTTTTCTGTGATAAAAATTAAGTTTTGTCTTTTTTCTTTGCTGAGACGGGGAGCTGGGCGAGAATTATCGCCGAGAACATGACGGCGCAGCCGATAAGTTCGCGTGCAGACATCTTGTTTCCTCTGATTATCCAGTCCGCGATTACGGAAAATGTGGATTCGAGACTCATCAGCATGGCGGCGAGCGCGGGAGGCGTGAATCTCTGTCCGATTATCTGAAGCGTAAACGCCACGCCTCCGGAAAGCACGCCCGAATAGAGAATCGGGACGCTCATTTTCAAAATTTTATGAATATCGAAATCCTCGAATATAAACATGAATATGCACGAAATGACTCCGCATACGAGAAACTGTATGCAGGAAATCTTAACGGGATCCGCTTTCGGTGCGAAAAGGTCGCATAGCGTAATATGAACCGCAAAGCAAAGCGCGCAGGCGATAAGAAGAATGTCGGCGGACGTAATTCCTCCGAGCGACGAGCCCTTCGGAATTGCGATAAGATACAGTCCGCATACGGCAATCGCGACTGCGCCCCATACGAGCGGAGAAATACGCTTTTTCAGAAAAATGCCGAGTATCGGCACGAGAACTATGTAAAGAGCCGTGAGAAATCCCGCCTTGCCCACGCTTGTCCCCTCGGGCAGGAGACGTATGCCTATCTGCTGTAAATTCGTAGCCGCGCACAGCGCAAGACCGCAGACCGTACCGCATATCCAAAGGACTTTTTTATTCTCCTGTATTTTCGGTTCAGCCGTATTTTTCTTTTTTGAGAACGCGGAACTTATCAGTATGTATACGAAAATCGACGCGCTTGCAAGCAGGCTCCTTATGCCTATAAAAGTAAAGTCTCCGACGCTTGCGCCTTCGCTCTGTGCGACGAACGATATTCCCCATATTACCGCCGCGAGCAAAAGACACAAGGGTCCCGCAAAATTGATTTTTTTCTTTTCCATTTTATTTCTCTCCAAAATTTATATATCCTAATAATTATATACCTTTAATCCGTAAAGTCAATGAATTAGATTTTTGTTTACAATTATTTATAGCTGTGATATACTTTTATCATAATACAGAGTATAATCAGGAGGCGGTGTTATGGCTGATAAAAGAACGGTTTACGTTGTAGGACACAGAAATCCCGATACGGATTCGATTTGCTCCGCGATAGCGTATTCCCGGCTTAAAAACGCGCTCGGGGACGGCAATTCATACGTTGCGACGCGCGCGGGACAGATAAACGCAGAGACTGAATATGTTTTAAACAGATTCTCGGCGGATATCCCCGTTTATCTTAATAATATAGGCACCCGTGTAAAGGATATGGAGATACGGAAGGTTCCGGGCGTTGACAGCGGTCTTTCTTTAAAAAAAGCGTGGGAGCTTATGGACGAAATCAACGCGGTAACGCTCCCGATAGTTTCCGGGGATAATAAATTAGAGGGCATAATAACGATTCAGGACATAGCCACATCCATGATGAGACGGCAGGACAGCTCCATACTTTCCGCGGGGCATACACCTTATAAGAATATTATAGAAACGCTCGACGGCGAGATGATTGTCGGCGACGAAAACGCGGATTTTAATTCGGGTAAGGTTATAATCGCCGCCGCAAACCCCGATGTTATGGAGCATTATATAAAGCCGAACGATATGGTTATTCTCGGCAACAGGTATGAGTCGCAGTTAAGCGCAATCGAGATGGAGGCGGGATGTATCGTCATTTGTCTCGGCGCGCCCGTTTCAAAATCCATTCGCAACCTTGCCGCCGTGAACAACTGCTGTGTTATCGTAACTCCGCTCGATACGTACGAGGTTGCAAGGCTTATAAATCAGAGCATGACCGTCGGCTTTTTTATGAAAAGCGAAAATCTGACAACGTTTGACCCGTACGACTATACCGACGATATAAAAGAGGAAATGATGAAGCGCAGATTCAGGGATTTCCCGATTGTCGATAAAAAAAAGGGAACGTACGTCGGAATGATATCGAGACGTAATTTGTTAGGCGCGCACAAGAGAGCGGTTATTCTCGTCGACCATAACGAGGAGGCGCAGGCCGTCGATAATATCAGAAACGCCGATATTTTAGAGGTTATAGACCATCACCGCTTAGGCTCGCTTGAGACGGTATCTCCCGTATATTTCAGAAACGAGCCGGTAGGCTGTACGGCTTCCATTATTTATAAAATTTACAGGGAGAAGGGCGTTGAGCTTTCTTCCGACACCGCCGGACTTCTTTGCGGAGCCATTTTGTCCGATACGCTTTTGTTCAGAAGTCCCACATGCACGCCCTTTGATAAGGACGCGGCGTACGCCCTGGCTCAAATTGCGGGCATAGACTGCGAAAAATTCGGAGTGGAAATGTTTACGGCAGGCAGCAATCTCATCGAGAAAACGCCCGAGGAAATTTTCTATCAGGATTATAAAAAATTCGAGGTCGGAAAAATCACTCTCGGCGTAGGACAGATAAATTCAATGAGCGAAAAGGAGCTGTCCGCAATTAAGGAAAAGATGCTCAACTACGTTGCAAAGACGTGTTCGGAACACAGACTCGACATGGTTTTCTTTATGCTCACGGACATAATAACCGAGAGTACGGAACTTATATGCTACGGCGAGGGCGCGGACGAGCTGTGCAAAGAGGCTTTCGGAAAAACGCCCGAAAACGGATGCTTAACGCTCGGCGGAGTGGTTTCGAGAAAGAAACAGCTTATCCCCGCGTTTATGTCGGCTATAAATAACGAGGGTATCGTATAATAATTTTGAAAGGAATTTATAGGTAATGTCAATAGCAACGTTTAATTTTGCCTCGCAGGCTCTAAAGAAGCAGACCGAGGTTACCGTGTGTTTTCCCGAGACGTATTCGCAGAGAACCGACGTTCCCGACAGAAAGACCCTGTGGCTTCTGCACGGACTGTCGGATGATAATACATGCTGGACGCGTTTTTCGTCAATAGAGCGTTACGCGAGCGAGTACGGTATAAATGTCATAATGCCCGACGGCGACAGGAGCATGTACTGCGACAATATTTATTCTCAGAATTTTAAGGAATTTATAGTAAAAGAGCTTCCCCGGTATTTTCATTCGATTATAGGAATTTCAAACGACAGGGATAAAAATTTTATAGCGGGGCTTTCTATGGGCGGTATGGGAGCCGCTAAAATCGCCCTTGCAAATCCCGATAAATACTTTGGATTCGGCTCGTTTTCGGGGCTTCTCGATTTAAAATACGTCGCTGCGGGCTTTGCAAATACTATTGATTCGGAGTTCCCGTTTATGAAGCCGTTTTTCAGTGACGGCACGGCAGAAGATCCGAAAACCATGCTCGATAAGGAAAAGCATAAGGATATGAAAATGTATATTTCGTGCGGTAAGCAGGATTTTTGGATTAAAGCGTCCGAATCGTTTAAGGAAAAAGCCGATAAACTGGGTATGAACATAAAATACGTTTTCGAGGACGGCGGTCACGATTGGGCGCTATGGGACAGAAACGTAAAACGCTGTATTGATTATATGCTGAAATAATTACAGATAAATAAAACTAACCGCCGAAACGGATTGTGAAACCTGTTTCGGCGGTATTGTTTTAACTTTATTATTTTAATTTTAACGCCCTTGTCGCGTTGAGTACGGCGATAACCATAACTCCTACGTCAGCAAAAATCGCGATCCACATATTCGCAATTCCGAGCGCGCCGAGAATCAGGCATACCGCCTTTATAAAAAGTGCGAATACGATATTTTCCTTAACAATTCGCAAGGTTTTCTGCGAAATTTTACTTGCAAGCGGAATCTTTGCGGGGTCGTCGTCCATTAATACGATATCCGCCGCCTCGATAGCCGCGTCCGAGCCGAGCGCACCCATCGCTATGCCTATATCCGCTCTCGAAAGGACGGGAGCGTCGTTTATTCCGTCGCCTACGAACGCAAGCTTTTCCTTGCCCGTCTTTTCACTGAGAAGCTTCTCAACCTCGTTTACCTTATCCGCAGGGAGAAGCTGGGATTTGTATTCGTCAATGCCGATTTCGGATGCTACGCGCTTCGCCGTGTTTTCGGAGTCGCCCGTGAGCATTACCGTCTTTTTGATTCCGTGATGCTTTAAGAGTGCAATCGCTTTTTTCGACGAGTCCTTTACTATGTCGGAAATGACTATGCAACCCGCATACTTTTTGTCGACGCTTACATATACGACCGTTCCCTCGTCGTGAATGTCGGAAACGTTTATATTTTCAAGCTTCATTAATTTAATATTGCCCGCAAAAACCTGCTTCGAATCGACCTTTGCCGAAACGCCGTGACCGGAAATTTCCTTTACGTCCGTTACCTTGCTTCTGTCGATATCTTTGCCGTAATGCTTTTTAAGACTTAAACTGATAGGATGGCTCGAACCGCTCTCTGCGTACGAAGCGTAGTATAAAAGCGAGTCGGAATCAAAGCCCTCTGCCGGGTATACGCCTGTAACATCGAAAACGCCCTTTGTAAGCGTACCCGTTTTATCGAACACAATGTATTTTGCGTCCGAAAGAGCCTCAAGATAGTTAGAGCCCTTTACAAGGATGCCGTTGCTCGAAGCGCATCCGATTCCCGCAAAGAAGCTTAAAGGAATCGAAATAACAAGCGCGCACGGACAGCTTATAACAAGGAAAGTCAGCGCTCTCGTTATCCAGTCGCCCCATGCGGGAGACTGACCGATTATGAGTTTTATGACAGGGGGGATAATTGCGAGAACGAGCGCGCCGATACATACGGCAGGTGTGTAGTATCTTGCAAATTTCGTGATGAAATTCTCGCTCTTTGATTTCTTCATACTCGAATTTTCAACGAGGTCGAGTATTTTCGAAACCGTGGATTCGCCGAATTCCTTAGTCGTTTTGATTCTGATTTCGCCCGTGAGGTTAATGCATCCGCTGATGACCTCATCGCCTTTTCCCGCATTTCTCGGAACGCTTTCGCCTGTGAGCGCGCTCGTGTCAAGCGTTGTTTCGCCCGAAACGACGATACCGTCGATAGGTACTTTCTCTCCGGGATTTACTGTTATTACCGTGCCCGTTTCAACTTCGTCGGGGTCGACCTGCTCTAACCTGCCGTCGATTTCGACGTTTGCGTAATCGGGTCGTATATCCATTAATTCTGTTATATTCTTACGGCTCTTACCGACGGCTACGCTCTGGAAAAGCTCGCCTGTCTGATAGAACAGCATAACCGCAACGCCCTCGCGGAAGTCGCCTAATCCGATAGCGCCGACAGTTGCGACAGCCATAAGGAAGTTTTCGTCGAAAATCTGACCTTTGATTATGCCCTTGACGGCTTTTTTCAGTATATCGTAACCGATAACCGCATAGGGGATGAGATAAAGAACCGCCTGAATCCAAATGTTTAACTCGACGAATTTAAACAGAACGGACAGGATAATCACAAGGATTGCCGATATTATAATACGTATAAGAACTTTTTTCTGTTTTTTATTCATAATAATTCGCTCCGAATCGTACCGGATTTTAAGTGTTGATAATCAGATGAAGATTTCGCAGTCGTCTTCGACTTTTTTGCAGTTTTTAAGAACAAGCTTCATGGTTTCGTCAACGTCCGCTCCGTCCTCGAACTCGACTTTCATTTTCTGAGTCATGAACGATACGACAGCCGATTTAACGCCGTTGGTTTTTGCGGCCGCGTCCTCCATTTTGGAAGCGCAGTTTGCGCAGTCTACTTCGATACCGTATGTTTTTTTCATGATAAGCAAACCTCTTTCAAACGATAAATTATATGGAAACAGTTGAACGGTTGTTCATCTGTCATCTGTATTATAGTTGAACAAGTATTCAATTGTCAATAGATTTTTCAAAAAAAAATAAGAAATATCCGAAAAACTGCGGATATTTCTTAAATGTCGATTATTATTCGTATATGCCGAATATTTTTATCAATGCTTATGCTTAATATGCGACTGCGCAATTTCTATTATCGCAGTGATATGTCCGTCGTCGAAGCTGTAATAAATGTGTTTGCCCGAACGGCGGGACTTGACGATATTATTCGCCTTTAAAATCGCGAGCTGGTGGGAGACTGCCGACTTCGTCATACCCAGAGCCTCCGCAAGGTCGCACACGCAGACCTCCTTGTTGTCAAGCGCGGTCACGATTCTCGCGCGAGTAGGGTCGCCGAGTATTTTAAAAAGATTTGCTACTCCCTCAAGCTCCTCGTTAGTGAGCATTTCGTCCTGTATTGCTTTTATCTTTTCGGGTTCGGAAATATTACATTCGCATCTTTCTATATCCATGGTATCACCCTTTCGCAGTCGAATATTTTATAAAAAAAGTTATATAAATAACCGTCCTGCCATGATATGCAAGACGGTTCTGGTGAGGATGAGTGGGCTCGAACCACCGACCTCTTGCATGTCAAGCAAGCACTCTAACCAACTGAGCTACACCCTCAAAACGAAAGTGATTATATCATAATATTATCAATATGTAAATAGCTTAACCGAAAATTTTTTATTTTTCACAAAAAATTTTGGGCTTTACATAATCGTTTCTTGTATATATAATAGAAAAGAATAAAAAGTTAAGACGGTGATATTATGGATTTAAAAAAGAAAATAGATAACGTCGTAACAAAGACCGCGGCGGTTGTCGCAAATTCGCTCTCGCAGGACGAGACAAAACGCGAAACCGACGGGGGCGATGTTGACGCGGATGTTTCCGCCTTGTTTCGTTCGGCGGCGGCTGAGGGCGCGGTGCTTCTTGAAAACAACGGCGTTCTGCCTTTAAAAGAAAACAGCAGAGTCGCACTGTTCGGCATAACGTCGTATCAGACGCATTTCGTCGGCTATGGCTCGGGCGGAGACGTAAATAAGCCTTATGCCGTGAGCATTGCGGACGGTATCAGAAACTGCGGAAGGCTTACGCTCGACGAGAATATAGCTTCGTTTTATAATGATTACAATGAAAAAAATCCGATAAATCACGGATTCTGGGCGCACTGGCCGTTCTATTATCCCGAGGCTGAGCTGGATATCGACTTCGTTCGGCGTTCGTCGTTCAATAACGATACCGCGGTTGTCACGATAGGCAGAAGCGCGGGCGAGGACAGGGACTGTAAGAACGATAAGGGAAGCTGGCTTCTTGCCGACGACGAGGCGGATATGCTCGACAAGGTAACGGCTAAGTACGATGACGTCGTTGTTCTGCTCAATATCGGCGGAATATTCGATTTAAGCTGGCTCAGAAGATATAAAAGCAAAATCGGCGCGGTTCTTATAATCTGGCAGGGCGGAATGGAGTCGGGAAACGCCGCCGCGGATATTCTGTGCGGAAAAGTCTGCCCGAGCGGAAAACTTACGGACACGATTGCAAATTCAATCGACGACTATCCGTCAAGCAAAAATTTCGGAGATAAGGATTATACATTCTATAAAGAGGATATCTACGTCGGTTACAGATATTTCGAAACGTTTGCAAAGAATAAGGTCGTATACCCGTTCGGTTACGGTTTAAGCTATACGACGTTCGATATTAAAAAGACAGGCGCAAAAAAGACGGATTCGGGATTTGAATTTAAAATAAAGGTTACGAATACCGGCAGATATACGGGCAGACAGACCGTAGGAATTTATCTTGAAAAGCCGTGCGAACCGCTCGGCGAACCCGCGCTTGTGTTAACAGCTTTCAAAAAAACGGGAGATTTAAAGCCCGGCGAAAGCGAAACTGTTACTCTGATCTCGGACGATTACGCGCTGTGTTCGTATGACGACGAGGGCGTTACGGGTTATAAGAACAGCTATGTTATTAACAAGGGCGAATTCGCTTTTTATATGGGTGAAAACGTAAGAGACGTTAAGAAAATTCTTACATATTATAACGAAAATACCGTTCTTTATGATAAAAAAGAGCAGGTATGCGCTCCGAAAAAAGAATTCGATATAATGACCGCGAAAAAACTCGGGGATTCTACGGTTGTTTCGTATAAAAAAGCAGTTGTAAATTCAACGGATTTACGACAGAGAATCATATCCGCGCGCCCCGAATCAATACCGCAGACGGGTGATAGGGGATATAAATTATCGTTCGTTAAGAGCGGAAAATGCACAATGCGCGAGTTTATCGCCCAGCTTGACAACGACGAATTAGAGGCGATATCGAGGGGCGACTACACAATGAACAGTCCTCTCGGCGCAAAGGGTAACGCGGGCGTTTTCGGCGGAGTTCTCCAATCGCTGAGAGACAAGGGCGTAATGCCTGTCACGACAACGGACGGACCGTCCGGTATCAGACTTTCCGCGCAGTGCTCGCTTCTGCCGTGCGGTACGCTTCTTGCGTGTACGTTTAACCCCGACACGGTCGAGAAGGTATATTCCGCCGTCGCAAAAGAGATGAAAAACCGCGGTTCGGACGTTCTTTTAGCTCCCGGAATGAACATTCACAGAAACCCGCTGTGCGGACGTAATTTCGAATATTACAGTGAGGATCCGCTTGTCGCGGGCAAAATCGCCGCCGCCGCTGTCAGAGGTATACAGTCAGAGGGCGCAAGCGCGTGTCCGAAGCATTTCGCATGCAACAATCAGGAGTTCAGACGTAACATGAACGACTCCGTAGTAAGCGAAAGAGCGTTGAGAGAAATATATTTAAAGGGCTTTGAAATCTGCGTAAAAGAGGGCGAGCCTAAAAATATCATGACCTCATATAATAAGATAAATTCCGTATACAGTCATTATAATTACGATTTATGTACTACCGTTCTGCGTTCGGAATGGGGATATAAGGGCAACGTCATGACCGACTGGTGGATGAAAAAGGGTAAAAGTCCCGAATTTAAAAACATGAGCGATCAGGCGTACAGAGTTACGGCACAGATCGACGTTCTCATGCCCGGCGGATCGAGAGGACAGAACAGAACGCCCGACGGCACAATGCTGAAGTCTCTTAAAAAGAAAGACGGCATAACCTTGGGCGAGATGCAGAGAACCGCCGAAAACGTATTAAATCTGATACTTGATATCAAATACTGATGAATAATGACGAAAGGCTGAAATAAATGACAGGATATTATCACACGGACTTAAATACGCTCCATGTCGGATGCGAAAAACCAAGGGCGTATTTTGTCCCGTTTGCAGATTCCGACGACCGTTCAAAGCGTGAAAACTCCTCGTTCTTTACGCTTCTTAACGGCGAGTGGGATTTTAAATTTTACGAAAATGTATACGAGCTTGACGTTTTGGGCGGAATATTTCCCTCGGGCGAAAAGTGCAATGACAAAATGACGGTTCCGTTTAACTGGCAGTTAAAGCTCGGCAGGGGATACGACGCGCCGAATTATATAAATCAGGATTATCCGTACCCCGTCGACCCTCCACACCTGCCCGACGTCGACCCGTGCGGACTGTACAGGCGTACTTTTGAATTTAAAAAGCAAAGCAATAAAAAATACTATATAAATTTCGAGGGCGTCAGTTCGTGCTTTTATCTGTGGATTAATTCGAATTTCGTCGGCTACTCCGAGGTCAGCCACTGCACGAGCGAATTCGACATAACGAAATATTTATCCGACGGCGAAAATACAATCGAAGCTCTCGTCGTTAAGCACTGTACGGGTTCGTATCTTGAGGATCAGGACTTTTTCAGACTTTCCGGTATATTCAGAGACGTATATATTCTCACGCGCGACGAAAATCATATAAAGGACGTTCAGATTATACATACCCTTGACGACGGATTAAATAATGCGGAAATTGAAATGTCGGTTATTTCCGACGGTATCGTAAAGCCTTTTTACACGCTTTATTCACCCGACGGAAAAGAGATTTGCTCGGGAATCGTATGCAAAAAAACGTCGTTCGAGGTAAATAACGCTGTCCTCTGGACTCCCGAAACGCCCGCGTTATACACGCTTAAAATAAAGTGCGGGGACGAGAATATTTATTTTAAGCTCGGAATGAGAAAATTCGAAATAAAGAATTCCGTCGTTCTTTTAAACGGCGTTAAATTTAAATGCAGAGGCATAAACAGGCACGACTCAGACCCCGAAACCGGTTATGCGGTAAGCGTCGAGAGCATGAAGCGCGACCTGCGCTTATTAAAACAGGCAAGCGTTAACATGATAAGAACGTCGCACTACCCGAACGATCCGAGATTTCTTGAAATGTGCGACGAGCAGGGCTTTGCCGTCGTTGACGAGGCCGACCTCGAAACGCACGGTATGGGATATAACTACGGCGACTGGTACTGGGACTACTGGGCGCACTGCTCGGACGTTCCCGAATGGCGTGACGCATATCTCGACAGAGCCGAAAGACTTTTCGAAAGAGATAAGAACCATTCGTGCGTTCTGCTGTGGTCACTCGGAAACGAATCCGGCTGCGGAGAAAATCACCGCGCCATGGCTCGGTTTATAAGAAGCCGGGATAAGCGTGCGCTGATTCACTATGAGAACGCGCATCTTGAATACGCCGAAAGACTCGGCAAGGATTTTTCGGATATTTCCGACGTCGAAAGCCGTATGTATGCGCCGATATCTTACCTCGAAAAATATCTTGAAAACGACGAATACAAAAAGCCGTTTTTCTACTGCGAATATGTCTGTTCAATGAGTACGGGCGATGTGTACAGACACTGGGACGGCGTCGAGGACAATGATAAATATTTCGGCGGATGTATATGGGAGCTTACCGACCACGCCGTAAATATCGGAACAAAAGAGGAGCCCAAATACCGTTACGGCGGAGATTTCGGCGACGACCCGAACGACAATTATTCCTGTGCGGACGGACTCGTTTTCCCCGACAGAAGACTGCGCCCCGGATATTACGATATGAAAAAGGTGTATAAACCTTTTTACGCTTATTTTAAAGACGGCAAGCTTGAAATAAAGAACAGACGGTTCTATACAGACCTTTCCGAATTCTATATTAAATACGAATTTGAGCTTGACGGCGAGATTATTTCGTCAGCGGTCTTAAACGATACGGTTATAGCTCCCGGCGAAACAAAAATATATGATATAGATACTCCGTCTGCCGAAACGGGACTTCTTACGTTAAACGTATATCTTGCGCTTAAAAATGACTGCGAATGGGCAGAGAAAGACTATGTTATCGGCGACGAGCAGATTGTAATTTCCGATATTAAAAAGGAATTAAAGAGCGGGGAGGACAAAATCGAAGCGTCCGTATTCAGGACGAAAATATTTGTCCGCTGTAAAAAATTCGCGTGCAGGGTAAGCCGAATAACGGGACTTATAGAGGATATATCAGACGAGAACGGCGGTTATCTTGTAAAGCCCGTTGATTTCGGTATATGGAGGTGCTGTAATTACAATTCGAGAGGTTTTGACGAAACGTGGAACCGTGCGAGATTCGACAGATGTATTCATCACGCATACTCCGTCGAGCTTACCGAAAACACGGGAACGAGAGCCGTTGTAAACGTTAAGATGTCGTTTTGCGCCGCAGCAATGCCCCCTGCGGTCAAAGCCGATATAAATTATATTTTCACGTCCGAGGGCGTCGACGTCGAATGTAATGCCGTTGTCGGCGAGAGAGTACCCAATCTGCCGAGATTCGGACTCGAATTATCATTGGACAAAGAATTCGAAAATATCGAGTATCTCGGATTCGGTCCTTATGAGTCGTACGCGGACAGATTCAAGGCGTGCCGTATTTCAAAATTCAAAACGACCGTCGGCGATAATTTCGTTCACTACATAAAACCGCAGGAGTGTTCGGCGCATTATAAAACGCGTTATGCCTCAATTACGGACGAAAACGGCAGGGGACTTGAATTTTACGACATGAATTCGGACGGATTCTCGTTTAACGCGAAGCACTATTCCGACAGACAGCTTCACGACGTAAAGCACGACGACGAACTCGAAAAGCTTAATGAGACGATAGTTTCGCTCGATTATAAAATGGATTCGTCATCGAATAACGACGAGGGCAGAGAAGCGTTCAGACATTTTACGGAAAAAGAATTTTCGTTTAAATACAGAATCAAAATAAAATAAGTTAAAGATATCCCCCGAAGAAGCTCTCCGGGGGATAAAAATTTAAATTTTGAATATCGAATGAAATTTTTTCTGCCAGCGGTTTAAGTAAATCGATACAAGGCGTGAAATTACCATGTCGTAGAGAATGAACATGACGTTGCCCATTGCGAGCAGGGCGGGGATCGCCCACTTGCCGAAACGCTCCATTCCCTCAATCGGGATCGAGAAAACGTATACTATTATAATATATGAAATACATACGCTTACGTTGAATACGAGGAATTTGCATATCCATTCCCACACTCTCGGCAGTTTGCTTTCGAGCACGGGTTTTAATATCGGGTAAAATCCGAAAAATCCGACGTACATCATTGCCGCTTCCTTGTCAGGCAGTATAAACAGCGATAACAGACTCACCGAGACGTACGCGCCGAACGCCCATTTTTTGTTAAGCTCGAGAACCATTATTATAAGCAGTGTTCCCGCGATTTCGGGCGAGGCGTATGTCAGAAACGGGAAGACTGCCGTCAGGAGCATAAAAACGAGCGACAGTGACGCCGTTATACCGCCGAGGGCGGTTTTTGCGCTTTTTTTCATCTTTTTCTCCTCAACAGCACGGTATCAAATCTCCGCCGCACGATTCGCACAGGCAGTCGGCGCACAGCAGTCCCGAGCAGACGTCGCAGAATCCGCATCCGCCGGATTTTGACTCGTCGGATGTCGTTCTGTATCCGCCCGAACGTGCCGATTTCATGTTGTTGTAAGCCGAAGCGTATTCGCCGTTGTTCGGGTCGAGTCTTACGGCGTTTTCAAAGCAGTTGAACGCCTCGTTGAGCCAGCCCTTTCTCTGATTTACGACTCCGCTTAAATAAAACCATTCCGCGTTTTTCATTGAGTCGGGCGTTTCGTCGAGCAGTCTCTGCGCTTCGTTGTAATTGCCGTCGTCGATAAGATTTCTGATGTCCGTAAACGCCGAGTAATTGTACGTATAATCGCCGTTCTGATTACCCGTCGTATTCTGTGCGGACGCCGAATTTATAACCTCGTCGTACGCCAGGTCGAGCTTTTTCATCATATCGGGGTCGTTTGCGTAAAGTCTCGCCTTGTCCCTGTATGCGGTTCTGATTTGTTCGTATGTCGCGTTTCTCTGAATGCCGAGTATTTCGTATGAGTCCATTTATTTTTCTCCCGATACAATTTTTTGAGTCTGAATATACAGTCCGTCGTTTATTATGTTGTCTATTATGTTTTTAAATTTATAAATTTTAATGTGCGAAACCGCTTCCGACAGTTGACCCGCAGTCATGAAAAGTTCGTTTTGAATACTGTCATTGTCCGTTATACCGCATTTTACAAACGGGTTGAAATTGCTCGATTTTTTATCCTTTTCGATATCGTCCGCCGCGTCGGTAAGGTATATCCACCTGCCCGTAAGATATCCGACTCTGTACGTCTCGTTTTTCATGTCGCTGATATTTGCGCCTAATGTAAAAAGCTCGCCTAACATTCTGCCCGTGGGGTCGGCGGCGGAGTCGAGCGTTATTTTATCGTTTTTCTCCGTTTCAAATTGAGAATCCATATAATTTATAATTATTTCGGCGGCGTCGGGCGCGTGCTTTTTCGCCCGAATGTACGACGGAGTTAATATTAATAATAATATTCTGAACAAAATCGCTTTAAAAAAACTTGAATCGTGTATGTTGTCGCGTATTTTATGATAGGTTAAAAGCACCGAAACATCCGCGCAAAACGCCGTGTCGGGCGTGATGTCCTTAAACCGACGGCATTTTTTTGCGGGATTAAACGGACAGCGCATTTTAACGAACGGTGAACATTCTTGTCGTAATGCGGACAGGGCTATGAGCATAAACGTTACGTCGTAGCTTAAAAACATGCGTCCGATAAGTCCGCACCGCTTGCCTATCGCACGGCAAAGCGTGCAGTACACGCCCTTGTAAATTTCATCGTCGCGGACCTTCAGCTCCGGACGGTTGGTTTTTATATATCCGAACATATTTCTTCTCCGCCGAAAAATTTATAAGAGAGCGTTTCGGCTTTTTTTAAATCGCTGTCTCCTGCGCCGTTTTTATCCGTGAATGGGACGTTTAATTCGCCCGAAAATGAAAATCCCAGCTCTTTAAACGCGAGCGACATCTGTTTTCTTATAATATCAAACGAATACTTCCCGCTCTGCGCGCATGTTACTATAAGAAACGCGCGTTTGTGTTCGTTTATTTTTGTGCTTGATCGTTCATACAACGGCTGAAGTCTGTCAAGAAACGCTTTCATCGGCGCGGGAACCGAATAATTATATACAGGCGTTGCGACGATAAGAAAATCCGAATTTTCAATATCGTTCAATACCGAATCCATGTCCGAGTTGACGCATTTGTAATCCGTTCTGCACTTTTCGCATGCGGTGCAGGGCGCGGGGGACAGGGCGTAAATATCAATTAAATTTATATCGTCTCTGTTTTTGACAAATTGGGACAGAACCTCGGCGGTGTATCCGTTTTTCCTCGGTGAACAAAACAGTACCGTCGTCATATAACCGCCCCTTTCAGAGAATATATTATACTATTATCGTCAAAGTGTCAATGAATCTTAATGTATAATTAATAAAAGATGACGGTTTTGTAATATAATATTCCTTGACTGTTAAAAAAATATGTAGTATTCTAAAATTGTCAAATAAAAGAAATATTAAAGGACGGTTGAAATATATGGACAGAAAAATCATAGTTGCCGGAGCGGGTCACGGCGGAATAGTCGCGGCATACTATCTTGCGCTTGAGGGCTACGACGTTACCGTTTACGAAAAAGGAAAAAAGGGAAAGCTCGGTTTAAAACAGACCGACTCTGTTCATTTAGACGGATTTGAGCTTTCGGGAATCCCCGTACCGGAGGATTACAAGGTTGTCAGAACTCCCATTACGTTCTGCGTACCCGGTACGGATATAGAGCCGATAAGCCAGGTTCAGTCGGACGATTCATACACTGTCGAAATCGACAGAAACGCTTTGTATAAGCATCTTATCACTCTCGCAGAGGACGCGGGAGCGAAATTTGTATATAACTGCGAGATTGTCAAGCCTCTGATTCTCGGCGGAAGAGTCGTCGGAATCAGTACAAGCAAGGGCGATGTATACGCCGATATGGTAATAGACGCATGCGGACTTTATTCTCCGATAAGAATGAATCTGCCCGATTTTATGAACATAACGAAAATGCCCGGAGCTTACGAGGTTTTGCATACATACAGGGCGTATTTCAACCGTCTGAAATCGGCAAAGGAGCCTGAATTTAAATATGAGGTATCGCTTATTCCGGGAGAGAACTGCGGTATTATGTGGGTTATAACACATGATAAGACGGTTGACGTGTTCCTCGGGTTCTTTAACGAAATTGACGAGCAGAGGATTGCGGACGGTCTTGAGGTCTTGAGAAAAGACAATCCCCATATGGGACAGCGGTTATTAAAGGGCGGTGATATTGTCGATATTCCCGTTCGGCAGCCTCTTGCGATTATGGTCGCAGACGGCTACGCCGCAGTCGGCGACAGCGCGTTCATGACAATTCCCGTAAAGGGTTCGGGCATAGGCTATTCAATGAGAGCGGGCAAGCTTCTTGCCGACTGCATAGCTTCAGACCCCGACGGTATTTACGATAAGGAAACGCTTTGGGAGTATCAGTCGAAATTCTTTGAGGAAATAGGCTTCGGCGTATGCATGCTTGCCGTGGTAAAGGGGCTTTTCCCGATGCTTACGATGGATGATCTCGAATACGCACTGGGCGGTAAGATAATTTCGTCGGAGGATTTCTCCATGTTCGGAAGCGAGGCGGGACTCGGCAAGATAATAACCTCGCTCAAAGCGTCCGTTATTATGGACAAGGCAAAGAAAATAGTCGGATTCCCCGATTTGAGAAGACTGTTTTCGGCAATTGCCAAAAACGTTGCAAAAATGAAGGTTATAGAGAGCAGATATAAGGATGTTTATACCCCCGAGAACGCCGACAAATGGTCAAAGCTTTATAATTCTTTCTTTGAAAATATGAACGAAAGAGGGCATGAATAATGCTTGAAATAAATCATTATACGAAACGCTACGGGGATAAAAAGGCCGTCGACGATCTGACGCTTCACATAGCCCCGGGCGAAATATACGGCTTCATAGGTCATAACGGAGCGGGTAAAACGACGACGTTAAAGGCGTGTGCCGGAATTCTCCGGTTCGACGAGGGCGAAATAAAAATCGGCGGTATAAACATTAAGGACGATCCGCTCGCGTGCAAAAAAATAACGGCGTATATACCCGACAATCCCGATCTTTACGACTTTATGAGCGGTATTAAATATCTTAATTTCATAGCGGACATTTTTGAAGTCGGAGAAAAGGAACGCGGGGAGAGAATAAAAAAATACGCCGATATGTTCGAGATAACGCCTGATTTAAGTCAGCCGATAGCCTCATATTCTCACGGAATGAAGCAGAAGCTTGCGCTTATCTCCGCGTGGATTCACGAGCCGAAGCTTATTATTATGGACGAACCGTTCGTCGGTCTTGATCCCAAGGCTTCGCATCTTCTTAAAGGCATGATGCGCTCGGTCTGTGATAACGGGGGAGCGATATTCTTCTCGACTCACGTTCTCGAGGTAGCTCAGAAGCTGTGCGATAAGGTCGCCATTATCAAGGGCGGTAAACTTATCAGAAGCGGAACCATGGACGAGGTAAGGGGCGATGATTCGCTCGAGGACGTTTTCCTTGAGCTGGAGGACGACGCGGATGCTTAAAATTCTTTTAAAAAAGCAAGTCATGGAAATATTCAGAATGTATTTTTATGATGAAAAGAAGAATAAAGCTCGTTCAAAGGCTTCGACGATAGGATTTATTGTTCTGTTTGTCTTTTTAATGGCGGGAATGCTCGGCGGAATATTTACTTTCCTGGCTGTATCTATGTGCGGTGCGCTCGTTTCTGCCGGTGCCGACTGGCTTTATTTTCTGTTTTTCGGCGCGGTCGCGGTGCTGTTGGGCGCATTCGGAAGTATATTCAACACGTTTTCGGGGCTTTATCTCTCAAAGGATAACGACCTGCTTTTGAGCATGCCGATTCCCGTAAAGTACATAATAGCTTCGCGCCTTCTGAGCGTGTATCTTATGGGGCTGATGTATTCCTCGGTCGTAACGGTTCCCGCTGTTATCGTCTATTGGATAAAAGCAAGGGCGGATGTTTTGTCCGTAATATGCAATATTCTTTTTATAGCGGAAATTTCCGCTGTCATTCTGATTCTGTCGTGCGCCCTCGGCTATGTCGTCGCGAGAGTCAGCGTTAAATTAAAGAGAAAAAGCTATATTACCGTTTTGACGTCTCTGGTGTTTTTCGGATTGTATTATTTTGTATGCTTTAAGGCACAGAGCTTTATTTCATATCTTATTAACAATGCCGCGGTTTTGAGCGATAAAATAAAGACAATGTCGTTTTCGGCTTACGCTTTGGGCGAAGCCTTCGCGGGCAATATTCTTTATATGCTCGTTGCCTCGCTCATTCTGGCGGCTGTTATTGCCCTTACGATTTTTCTTATATCAAAGAGTTTTATTAAAACGGCTGTTTTATCCTCCGAGCAGAGCAGGGTTAAGCATAAGGAAAAGTCCGAAAAGAAAAAGAGCCTTGATTCCGCGCTGTTCTGCAAGGAGCTCAGGCGTTTTACTTCAAGCGCGAATTATATGCTCAACTGCGGTATGGGCTGTCTTGTTTTAATAATCGCAGGCGTCGCTTTCCTTATTAAAGGAGACAGTATACTTTCGTTTTTTGAGCATCAGTTCGGCGGTTTCCTGTCGCCCAAGGTTATGCTGTGCGCTGCGGTGTGCGTAATGTGCGCCATGAACGATATAACCGCGCCGTCGGTTTCGCTCGAGGGAAAGTCGCTGTGGATATATCAGAGTCTGCCCGTTGACGCGTTCGACGTTCTTAAGGCTAAGGTGTATGTGCAGATTGTGCTGACGGGTATTCCGGCGCTGTTCTGTACCGTGTGTGCGTGTATCATAGCTAAAATGAACGCGCTTGAATGGATTATGACGTTTATTACCGTGCTCGTTTCGATTCTGTTTTTCTCCGAGTTCGGTCTTATTCTCGGACTAAAAATGCCGAATCTCAACTGGACAAATGAGATTTCGCCCATTAAACAGGGACTGCCACCGATGATATCGGTATTCGGCGGTATGATTTTTGCAATTCTGATTGCCGTCGGCGATTTGATAATGAACGGAGTTATTCCCGACTGGGCGTACCTTGCGCTCTTTGCCGTAATATTCTTTATTTTCTTCGCATTGATGTATGTGTGGATAAAGAAAAAGGGTACGCAGATTTTTAAAGAATTGTGATATTAAAAAAATATAATATGACTGTATAACCGTCTTTCGTTTTTTTGTATGACGGTTATATTTTTTTTCAACGGTATTAAAAAGATGTTAAATATTTCTAACGATATTGAAATTAGATTATAAAGTATATAACCTCGTTTTAAATAAACCGTCGGGCACCGTCGTATTTGCAGAAAAAGACGAAGACCGAAACCGGACTTGCGGACGAAATCAATCCCCAGGTCAACTTCTTTGCTTCCGAGATAATCTACCTTGACACTTCGTACAGAATGACGTTCAAATATATCTACGGTCGTGATAACCGACATAGATACTAAATCCGGTGAAATGATTTTACCTATTCATGTAAACAGTAAAGGCAGATATGCAGAAGTAGACTTTGGTGTTGTATCCGGCAATTTTAATCTTGTATCGAGTGCGTACGGAAGAAAGACAAAATTTCTAATTGAAGACGCTATAAAAAATGACGGAGTCTTATTTCAAAACTCCGACAAAAAAAGAGTCGAAACTCTTTTAGCAAGAAATGGGGTGCAATTCCCCACACCACTAAAATTGTCTGACTCTATTATTAATATATCAGAGAATAGGAAAAATGTCAACATGAAATTTTCGGAAAAATTTTCACTCGACGAAAACGAGGACGTCGTCAACAAATATAATCAGGTGCTTGCGGAGAATGAGTATCTGCGTGAACTGAATACTATCTTACGTGAGGAAATGCATAAAACTCCTACCTGCGCCGAGTGCGGAGCAACAAAGACCGTTCCGCTCTACAAGTGCTCGCACTGCGATAAGGTATTTGAGGGTAACGACGCTTATAACGAGCATCTCGGGTATGTAAGGATTCTTTGCCCGTACTGCGGTGAAAATCATGACAAGTATCTTGAGTACATGACGTTTGCTAAACTCAAGTGCTTCCTTACAAGACTGTTCAAGTTAAACTTTTATTTATTAGCAACGGAAACGAATCTTAATACATTCCAGCTGAGCGGTTTTAGTTTAACCTGTGTTCTGCCGGAATCTGTGTTTTCAACTTCTGCATATGTCGGGGCGACATTTATCGGATTTAACTCTGTATTTACGGCGTATAAATCAGAATTTGTAAGCTCGATATGTTCGCTCAGTATCATTTTTCCGAACGAGCGCATATCAATATTTAAAACACAGTCGTCGTTCATATCTCGGTTTATACAGAATACGGTTACGCTGTTATCGTCGTTTAATACGCATGCCGAATCGATATAATCAACGTCGTTAAATTCCGCGCAGTCGTATTTTTCGCATTTTATAACGGGTTTTATCGAAACCCCTCTGCCGTAAAGCGATGCGTGCATCAGAGGGTAGTAAATTGTCTGCGCCCAGCATCCTCCGCCCGTTCTCGTCATTATCGGAGCGATAACATTAACGAGCTGAGCCATGCACGCGATTTTGACTCTGTCAGAGTGGCGAAGAAATGTTATCAGCATTGCTCCGACGAGCAGAGCGTCCTCAAAATTATAAATATCTTCAAGAAGCGGAAGTGCGCGTCCCCATTTATCGCGTTTTTGAATTTCCTTATCCTGTTCGGACGAATGATACCACACGTTCCACTCGTCGAACGACAGATTAATCTGCTTCTTTGAATGAAGTTTGCCCTTAACGCTGTCGCAGACGGAGACTACCGTTTTGATGAAATCCTCAAGTTCCGTGCTTTTTGCAAGAAAACTCAAGGTGTCGCCGTTTCTGTTGTCATAATATCTGTGAAGCGAAATATAGTCGACGTTTTCGTAACACTGCGAGAGAACCTCGTACTCCCAGTCACCGAACGTTTTCATATAATAACCCGATGAACCGCAGACGACAAGTTCTATCGACGGGTCGACCCACTTCATAAGTTTTGCGCTTTCCGCCGCCGTTCTGCCGTATTCGTATGCGGTTTTGTGCCCTATCTGCCATGAGCCGTCCATCTCGTTGCCGAGACACCACAGCTTAATATTAAGAGGGTCTTTTCTGCCGTTTTTAATTCTCATATCCGAATATTTCGTACCCGAAGGGTGATTTGCATATTCGACGATGTCGCGTGCGTTTTCCGCGCCTCTCGTGCCGAGATTTACGGCGTACATTACTTCTGTGTTTGCTTTTTTTGCCCAGTCGCAGAACTCATGCAGTCCGAACTCGTTTGTCTCGGTTGTAAACCACGCCAGATCGAGTCTCTTCGGTCTGTTTTCGACAGGTCCCACGGAGTCCTCCCAGTTAAAGCCCGAAACAAAATTTCCGCCCGGATATCGTACGACGGGAACTCCGAGTTTTTTGACAAGCTTTAAAACGTCGGTTCTGAATCCCTGTTCATCCGCCGCCGGATGCGAGGGTTCGTATATTCCGCCGTAAACGGCTCTGCCGAGATGCTCGATAAATGAACCGTAAATTCTCGGATCAATTCTTGATATTTCATAATCGCGGTCAAGTATTAAATCTGCGTTTTTCAAAGCGTTCACCTCTTAAATTATAGTATCATCTTATCAAATGAGAGTCAAATATTATTTTCGTGAATAAGATGAAGCGTAGGAGGTGTATAGATATGTGCAATAATTGTCCGATGAACGATGTTACGGCGGCGTACATCGATGCGTACTGCAATATTTATCGCGATATGGAGAATAATATGACCGGAATCAATCTGACGGACAGCATTTCGCAGAATTTTATAAATCAGATGATACCGCACCATCAGGCGGGGATTGCAATGTGCGAAAATATTTTAAAATATTCCGACTGTCATGCGGTCAGATGTCTTGCGGGAATTATGGTAACCGAGCAGAAGCAGTCAATTGCCGATATGCATAAGATATATGATTCCTGCGCGTGCTTTTTAAATACGGACGCGGATAACGAATATTATCAGACTTGTTTTAATGAAATAAGCCAGAATATGTTTTGCTGTATGAGAAGCGCAAGAACGGTTGACAGCGTAAATGCGGATTTTCTGTATGAAATGATTGCGCATCATGCCGGAGCGGTCAGAACGGCTATGAACGTTATGAGATATCCGATAGCTCCCGCGCTTCGCTCAATTTGCTGTGACATAATAAGAACGCAGAACAGACAGATTGAAAAAATGCGGAGTATACTGTCCGGTATGGGATTATAATGTAATATTCGAATATATAATAATAAAGTCCCCGAAACATGATGGCTTCGGGGATTAATATAAAGCTTATTTTGCGAGGAAGCGGGAGAGGAATTCGCGGGTTTTCTCATTCTTCGGATTTGCGAAAAGTTCGTGAGGTGCGCCCTGTTCGCAGATTACGCCGTCCGCCATGAATACGACGTGGGTTGAAACATCGCGGGCGAATGCCATTTCGTGCGTTACAACGATCATGGTAAGTCCTTCTTTAGCAAGCTTCGTCATAACTTCGAGAACCTCGCCTACCATCTGCGGGTCAAGCGCGCTCGTGGGTTCGTCGAAAAGGAGAACTTCGGGTTCCATCGCAAGCGCACGGGCGATTGCGACTCTCTGCTTCTGACCGCCGGAAAGCTGTGACGGACGGGCGTTGATAAACGGCTCCATTCCGACCTTTTTAAGATATTTCATAGCGACTTCCTTAGCTTCCGACTTCGAACGCTTAAGCGCGGAAACCTGACCGACGATACAGTTGTCGATCGCGGTCATATTATTGAAAAGGTTGAAGCTCTGGAACACCATGCCGACCTTAGTACGGTACTGCGTTATCTTGATATCCTTTGAGGTTATATCCTTGCCGTGGTAGAGAATCTGACCCGAGGTAGGCGTTTCAAGCTGGTTTATACAGCGGAGCATTGTGCTCTTGCCCGAACCCGAGGCTCCGATTATGCTTAAAACCTCGCCTTTTTTTACGCTTAAATTAATGTCCTTTAATACGGAGTGATCTCCGAACTGTTTTTGAAGGTGGACAAGCTCTATAACGTTATCCGACATATTACATGTCCTCCTTTTTGATATGGATTTCGGCTTCGGAATTGCTCTGTGAACCGAATACCGTATAATTTTCGTTTCCGTCGAGACGTTTTTCGACATAGCGGAGAATTCTCGTTATCGTAAATGTAAGAATGAAGTAGATTACACATACGATAAGGTAGGTCTGGAATGTCTGGAACGTCGATTTTTTGATAACGCCGGCAAAGAAGTAAAGTTCCGTAACGCCGATAACGTTAAGTACGGACGTATCTTTAATATTGATAACGAACTCGTTGCTTATCGAGGGGAGTATGTTTCTCATTACCTGAGGAATGATGACCTTCATCATTGTCTGCGAATGAGTCATGCCTATACTCATTGCACCCTCGAACTGCCCGCGGTCAATAGATATGATACCGCCTCTGACTATTTCAGCCATATACGCGCCGGTATTGATAGATACGATGATAAGACCCGAGGGGATGAGCGGGAGAGTGTTTCCGCCCGTTGCAAATGCGTAGCCCCAGTAGATAACCATTGCCTGAACCATCATGGGGGTGCCTCTGAATATCTCGACATATACGGCGATAATCGCGTTTACGATTTTATGAAGAGCTTTGAGGACGGGATTCTTCGACTTGGGAGCCGTACGGATAATGCCCGTCAGAAGTCCGATTACAAGACCCGCGACCGTACCGATAAGGGAGATAAGTAAGGTGTTGCCTACACCCTTTAAAAGCTGGGGATAATACTTGACCAGAATGCCGATTACATCTTTAAAAAATTCCATGGTTACTCCGTTTCATTAAAACGGCAGACGCTTAGTTAAAGTGTCTGCCGTCCGATTAATGTATTATTACTTCTTAACAATAACGACAAGGTTTGAAATGTAGTAGGGGGTGGAGAAGTCGATTTCCTTCTTGCGTTCCTCTGTCGGAGACATACCGGCTACGATAGCGTCGATAGTGCCGGCGTTAACGGCGGTGATGAGAGAATCGAATTCCATAGCGTAAACCTCGAGCTTTAATCCGAGCTTGTTTGCTACGTACTTTGCAACCTGTACGTCATAACCGTTAGCGTAAAGTCCCTCCTGACCCTCGCTGCTGATGGGCACTGCGCCGAAAGTCTCGGTGTTGTCTGTCCAGTTGTAGGGCTTGTAGTTGCACTCCATGCCGACTTTAAGAGTTCCGGTCGGGTTTGCGGGCGTCTCGCTCTCAAGTGCGAACTTGTCAACCGTTCCGCCGTTTGAAAGAGTAACTATCTGCTCCATGAGCTGTGATTTCTGTTCTTCGGTAATACCCGCGAGAACCTCGTTTATCTTTGCAAGAAGGTCGGAGCCTTTTTTAACGCCGATTGAAACGCTTACATCGGAATCGGTTGCGGTGAATCCGGTATCGTTATTTTTAAAGGGGAGGAAAGTAAGAGAAGAATCCTTCTCGGTTACGGAGAATGCGGTGGGTTCTTCGGCAATGTAGCCGTCGATTGCTCCGGTGGTAAGAGCGTTGAGAAGATCCGAGAAGTCAGGGAGAATCTCAGCCTTTACGTCGGGAATCTGATTAAGGGCGTCAGCGTGGAATGTACCGGACTGAGCGCCGATTTTCATACCCTTAAGGTCCTGAATCGTCTTAGCCTGCGTTATTGAGCTGACTGAGGAGGACGCGGAATTTGATACGTCTGCGTTCGTCTTGTCAGCGTCAGACTTATTCCCGCATCCGGCGAATCCCGCTAAACATACGGCGCCTGCGGCCGCTAATGCCATTACTCTCTTGAATGTGTTCATTTTTAATACAACTCCTGTTTTGTTATTAAAAATACAAGCCTGCGAACCCGAAATGGTATCGCAGGCTTTGAATCAATCAAAATCTATGACGGATAACAAAAAGCCGTTGATAGTTCTCCACATACGAGGTATGTGACAGTCCTGCGCCTATTAAGCGCAGACCCAGCAGAATAACGGCGGCAAACCGGAAAATTCGCTTCGGCGGAACAGCCTTTCCTCCGGCGCCGTTTGCCGCGGCTCAAATGTCGGAGTACTATTCATATCCGCAACCTCTATCAGGTGCTGCATGTTTGTATTTTTGTCTGCATTATAATCCCGCTTACGACGTTTGTCAATAGGTGAAACCGTTTTTCTTGAGTTTGAACAAAAACAGACTGTGAGCATTGTCCTTAATTGTTCCTATCGCATAATAAAACGGAAGAAAAACGCAGAATCTATTGACACAGATGTCAGAAAATTATATAATTTTTGTTGGATTTTACGATTTTGAGGGGTAATGTGCAATGAAGAAAAGATTGTTATTTATTTTTATTACCGTAATTCTGCTGATTTTGTCCTCGGTGTGCTGTTTCGCTGCTGCTCCTGCGGAAGAGGTATTGACCGACTCGACCGGAACGTATCGGTATACATCTTATTTCGGCTCGCGGGCGAGACTTGATAAAGTTCTTACTCAGCCGGACGCTGATTTTGTCATCCCCGAAACGTTAGACGGCATTAAAGTTGAAGCTCTCGGCAGCGATTTGTTTAAAATTGACAACGATACGGATTACAGCGAAAGTATTGTTACCGTAACGGTTTCCGATTCTCTTAAAAGCTGGAACACCGGCGCGTTCAGAAACTGTCCGAATGTTGAAAAATTCATTGTTTCTGATACCAATACGGTATTTGCTGCGGACGAATACGGCGTTCTTTTTAATAAAGATATGACGTCGATTCAGGACGTTCCGTTGAATATAAAAATTACCGAATACGTTATTCCGGGTACGGTCACGTCGTTTTATTCGAGCTTTTTTCCTCCGCAGATCGAGACTTTGACGATTCCCGAAAGCGTTACGACGTTTTCAACTTCGGAGATAAAACACAATAATCAAAATAATGTTAAAAATCTTATTATAGAAAACTTCAGATCGGACTGGCCCGACAGCGTTTTTTATGCATGGAATTCGATTGAAACCGTAACCTTAGGTGAAAAATCGGAGATTATATCTGCGAACGCGTTTGAATCATGTTCTAATTTGAAAACCGTTACCGGCACGGAAAATATAAAGAAAATAGGAAACAAGGCTTTTTTCGGCTGCGGACAGTTAAACGGAGTCGAATTCAAAAACGTAACGCAGATAGGAGATTACGCATTTTTCGGTTGTATAGGTCTTACGTCTGCTCCGTTCGGCGATAAACTTGAAAAAATAGGAAATAACGCGTTCATGAACTGCTATGCGCTGACAGACGTTACAATACCCGCTTCCTTGAAGGTTATTTCCGACGGTGCATTTCACTCGTGCAAGGGACTTAGCAAGCTTACGATAGAGCCCGGATGCGAAATAATCGGTTCGCAGTCTTTTGACGGCTGTTCTTTAAGAGATATTTTTATTCCGTCCGGCGTTGTGACGATAAGATACAAGGCATTCAATTATCAGACCGAGGGCAAAATTACGTCAATTGTTTTATCTGAGGGCTTGCGGACAATCGGCGACTATGCTTTTGCCGCCAATAACCAATACGGATGCGACAGTATCGTTTTGCCCGAATCGCTGACATCTATAGGCAAATATGCGTTCAATGAACACAGATGTTCCTCGATAACGGTTCCGAAGAACGTCGGTTCAATCGGTGCAAATGCGTTCGCCTCAAAGCATGTTTACAATGATTTTACTCTTACGGTATTAAATCCTGACTGTGTTTTTGACAGCGAATCAGACATATTTTCCGGGCTTAATTGCTCGTCTGTTACAATAAAAGGTTATCCCGGTTCTACCGCCGAAGCATACGTAAAAAATCATCCGGAATATGATTGTTTTAACGATACAAAAGGCGTTAATACGTTCGTCTCGCTGTGCGGTGAGGGCAGACATGCTCCGGAGGAGAATTGCAGTATATATACGCACTGCAAATACTGCGGTACGGTGCTGATGACCCATACGGACGAGAATAACGACGATATCTGTGACATTTGCGGAAAATTCTGCGGAAAAATCGATGTTGAATTTGCAAACGGAATATTGAGAATATACGGTGAGTGTGACAATACCGACGCGTATAAGGAGTTCGCGCCGTATACGAAAACGCTGATTCTCGATAAGGGCGTTACGAAGGTATTGAGCGGACATTTTGACGGGTTTGACTCGATTCGTATGATTTATATTTCCGATACGGTTAACAGTATAGACGATTCTGCATTTTATGACTGTAAGGAATTAAACACGGTTGTATTCGCCTCAGGTTCGACGGTTTTAGGCGAAAACGTATTCAATTCGGAAATTAATATGTATATTCCGAATACGTCCGACTTGAATATTGAGAATGTTAACATTATCAAATATACGCTTGATAATTCGACTCTTTATCTGTTAGGATTTCTAAGAGCGGACATGTATACGTATCTTGATACGGTTTCTGTGTTTACGCTGATGTTTGACGACATTAAGAATGTTTACATAGACAGGTTCGAGGCTGTCGGATTTACGGTTTATACATATAATAAAGAGAATGATTCATTTATAAGAGCCGACGAGTTTAACGAGGTTACGTTTTCGGTAATTGTCGAAACGCCCGACGGCGAGCGTAAACAGGTTTCGTATAACGACCTTGGCAAATATCTCGACGACGGCAAGGGTACATTCTATATCGTAACAAATACAGCCGACGGAAACGAGCATAATGATACTAAAGTAAACATTGTCGAAAAAATCAATCAGCTGATACACAGAATTCTTTCGGCGATAGTCAAGCTGCTGAATAAGATATTCCTTTTCTTCTCCAGATTCAGATAAAGAATAAAGAAACCGCTCGGGGCTTGAATCCGAGCGGTTTTTAAGTGCGGTATATATTGCTTTTTATCTGTTCGTCTGTGAGCATTCCGTCAGAAATAATAAGAAATCCCTTAAATTTCGGGTTGACATTTCTTATTATATTTGTTGAAATGTATGAGGAAAGTGAGTTAGTTATACGCCTACGGTCATACTTAGGTATGATATGTGCGGTGACTCATAGCTCACTTTCTTTTTTTATTGCACCAAGCGTTATGCTTACATACAATCTATTCGGATTGTCTCCTATATTTTATTCGCGGGTTATTACGTATTTACTTAACTGTTTACGGCTGTCGATTCCGAGCTTATTGAATATATTTCTCAAATGTGCGCGGACGCTGTTTACGCTTATCCCCAGGAAGTCGGCGATTTCCGTGTTCGTCATGGAACGCGAGGCAAGCATGGAGATATTGAATTCTACCGCCGTCAGCTTGTCGGAGACGGTATCGCCCGTAATTTCATTATGAACCTTTACCCAGTTCTTATGATATTTCGAGGACAGGGAATGAATTGTTTTATACTCGTTCGGACAGTCGTATCTTAAGCATTTTTCGAGCATTCCGCTGAGCATTCCTCGCGTTTCGGCAAACGGCATAAGAAGTCCGTCGGGCTTTGCGCTTTCCCATGCAAGACGGAAGTAGTATTCCGCCTTATCGGGGCGGTTTAGCTCCATATATCCTATGCTTATGATAAGCGACAGATAAATCTGCGATATGGGACTCGGTTTTTTCATGAATATCAGCGCGCACTCGGCAAGTCCTATCGCTCTGCCGACATTACCTGTCATTTCAAGATAGTGCGAATACGCATAGATTGCCATGGGCTTTAGTTCATCAGGAACGGAAAACGCGTCAATTCCGACGGGCGGGAATTCTATTGCGCTGAAATTGTGAATTATTATATTAAAATACATAGAGAGGAATTCGGCTGTTTTCTTTAAACTCGGGTTTAATTCAAGCCCGGATATATTTTCTGTCTGCTTTATAAGCTCGGCAATGCTTTCTATGCTGCCTGAGCAAACGGATGACAGCGCGTTTATAATAAGAGAGGCAATAACAGTGTCAGAGTGCTTTATACTGTCAATCGAGTTTATTCTTTCTTTCGCCTTGTCCGGGTAACCTCTGTAATAAAGCAGCTCGCTTTCGCATACGGCGCGTTTTTCACTGTCCGAAATGCTTCGCACAAAATCATCCGCATGTCCGGGGATAAAATATCCGTCTGTCAGCACGAAAGGATTTCGGGCTTCGGTATTATTATCACTGTTGTTCATTCATTTTCACCGTCCGAAATGAATTAGTCCGAATTGACAAGAAATCGGACTATGCACAATTTATTCATATTTTATTATACATCATGCAACATTTAATATAATTCTGACATAGAATTAACAATGAACAGACGGCAAAATACTTTTAAAACACTCAGAAGCAAATCTGTCAGATTGTCAACGACAGCGAAACTGTGTTGAAGCCGTATGAGAAGATTTCTTTAAAACCGTATTTTGTGTACATCTTATATCCGGCGGAGCTTCTTGACACACAGCAGACGGAAAGAGTATTAATGCCTTTTGATTTTAAGCGGATACACAGCTCGTCAATCAGTTTCGTGCCCCAGCCTTTGCGCTGATACTCGGGCAGAATGTCCATGTGAAGATGAACGCTTTTATTTTTAATGCATTTAAGACAGAACATATAACCTATAAGCGCTGACGAGAGAACAGGCGAGGTTTTTATCACGCGTTTTAAATATACGGACGAATTGAGTTTCATGAATTTATTATAGTCCGACGAGCAGATTATATAGCAAAAGGGAGTCGAACTCATAAGGTTTATATCCACCCTCTTTCCGCTTCGACTGCGTTAAAGAAACTTGAAAGCCGTTAGGCTTCCTGCGTTCCTTTGCCTTGCCGAAACGAAAATATGATGAATATAAACTGCTCCGCACCCAAAATACAGCGGATTGCGTCTATGGGGACGGTTCTTTTCCGCAGAAATACTGCCGTATTTCAAGGGAAAAACCGTTCTCAGAGGCGTGAGACGGTGCGTTTTGGGCTTATGGGGTTCGACTCTCTTTTGCTATACCCGACGGCGTTGTCATTATCGTCGGCAAGGACAAAAATATTATCGCTCTCATTTTCGGTAAAATAATCATTATATATAATTGCGGCGGCTTCGAGCGTTTTTTCGCTGTGTTTAAAAATTCCCTCGGCGGTTTGTTTACAAATGTAACGAAGTCTCGGTTTGTCGGACGGAATGTATTTTCTTATTTCCATATAAAGTACCTTTTTTTAATTCGGATATATGTTAAAAAAATCCCCGTCCGTGCGGGCGGGGAAATTATTATATTTACTTAGAAAAGTCTGCCCATGATGAAGACAACGTTGAGTATTTTCATAAGAGCGGTAAGGAATCTGTTCATGCCCTTTGCGAAAACATAGTCGGCTTTAGTCATACCGTCATGTCCGGGAATGGTTGAACCGTCTTTAAGCGCGAGATCAAATACGTAAAGAGTGTGAGCCTCATACTCGAAGGGTTTATTCTCGTCGAGGTTGATAATCTTAACGCCTCTGAGGTAATCCTTGCCGTATGAGTTGTAGGTAGCTCCCGAGACGGATACAGCGTCGATACCGTTAACGGTGGTGGTGAAGTTATTTACATGGTCGTGACCGGTGAATACAGCCATAACGTCTCCGCGTTCAACGAGAGCGTCCCATTCGCCGTCGTTGTCAAACGAGGGGCAGGGTCTCTCCGTCATGATACCGTTAATATTTGCGACATTGGGGAAGATTGACGAGTATTTTCCGTTTGTAAAGTTGTAGGTTAATTTTGTTTTTCCTTTTACGGGAGTATCGAAAAATACGTTCTGCATAGCTTCCTGTGTAATGATGTGCTGGAAAGCGAACGAGGGTACAAGTCCGCCGTTTTCTTTTTCAAGCTCTGCGCTGAGATTCTTATACCATTCAATCTGGTCTTTTCTGACGCAGTCGTAGTATGTAGTGCCGTTAACCTTGTGTTTGCCGTTTTCGTCGTTTACGTAATCGCCCGAATCAAACATCCATAAGTTGAACGCAGTTTTGCTTCCGTCTGAGGAGAGGATGGGAAGATTATGCGTAGCACAGCCGTGAAGGTCGGAATCTGCATCGTAAGCGAGGCATCCGGGGAACTGCTGATAGATTTCCAAAATATCCTCTTTTGAAAGGTTGGGTGCGCTCTCGTCGTCGTGGTTTCCGAAAACGAAAGTGAAAGGAACGCCTCTTTCAACAAGGGGAGTGAGAAGTTCCTCGTAGGACTCGATATTCTCTGAATCCTTGCAGACGTTATCCCCGAGGAATACGACAATGTCGGGCTGCTCCGCGTCAAGAGCCTCGGAGATGAAGTTTATCATGGAAACCTTAGTGGGATGACCGTCCTGCGGATCTGCGATAACCATGATTTTAAATTTACCGTTTTCGTCAAACTGAAGCGTGTAATCGTTCTGCGGGTTTGCCGCAAATGCGGGAACGCACAGACAGAGACTCATTACAACAGCTAAGATGACTGCAATGATTTTTTTCATTATAATAACTCCTTATATATTTTATAACTATATTATATTCCTTTTAAAGGATATAAGTCAATTATACCGAATAGACAAATATCACCTTGATTTTTTATCTCTTTTGACGGAATATTTGCCGTGCGTGCTTTTTCGGTTTGACGAAGCCGACGTTTTGTTGTTTTTGTCTTTATTTGATGAACGTTTCGTCGCGCGGTCTTTTCCGGCGTACGTCTTTTTTGCGGAAGCGTACGGTTTTTTCTTAGTTTCGGTGCGTTTGTTTTTCGACCGTTTTTCCTCGTATTCGAACGCGCTTACGTCGACTGTTTTTCCGCATATTTTAATACCGTTTAAATCTGCGGTCATCTGATTTCTTATGCTTTCCGGAACGCCTACTATGCTGTAATCGTCGTAAATTTCAATTTTGCCTACGTCCTTGCCCGAAATGCCCGTGTTGTCACATATTGCGGCAACGAGGAAATTCGGTGCGACATGACCGCTTCTGCCAATTGAAATTTTGATTTTGGCGTAATTTTCGCCTGCGTAGGAGCTTTTTAGATTTAATTTATTTTTCTTTTCGGAATGAATATCGGAAAGTCCCGCCGCCGCGTCTGCAACGCTCATTTTCAACAGCGCGGAAATGATATCCTCCGTGTCGTATCCCGAAGTTATAAGTTCGTCCGCCATATCGCGGTATATTTCGGCTATGGGGGAGTTTATGTATTCTTTAGCTTTCATTACGGCGTTATCGGCGGCTTTTTCGCGTATTTCGGCTACGGTCGGAATATCTATTTCTTCAAGTTCGCTTTTCGCGCTTCTGGCAATAGATAAAAGAGTGATTATCTGCCGTCTGCCGGAGCATATAGTCAGCGCGACTCCGTCCTTTCCCGCTCTGCCCGTTCTGCCTATACGGTGAACGTAATACTCCTTATTGTTCGGAATGTCGTAATTGAAAACGTAGTCGAGGTCGTTTACGTCGATACCGCGCGCGGCTACGTCCGTTGCTGCGAGAATATTCGTTTTGCCCGACTTGAAGCTCTCCATAACTCTCGTTCTCTGCGACTGAAGCATATCGCCGTGAAGTCCGGCGGCGTTGAAGTTGTGTTTTTCGAGAATTAATGAGATTTCGTCGACCATCTGCTTCGTATTGCAGAAAATCATGGCGCGTTTGGGCGAATAGTATCTCAGTAAAAGGCACAGCGCGTCCGTTTTTCTGCCCGAGGGTACGTCGACGAATTTCTGTGCGATATTATCAAGCGTGACCTGCTTTTTATTGATTTCAATGAGAACCGGGTTCTTTTGAAAGCGTTCGGTCAAGTCGAGTATTTCCTTGGGCATTGTAGCGGAAAAAAGCACGGTCTGTCTTGATTCGGGCGTTTCGGATAAAATTGTTACGATATCGTCGATAAATCCCATGCTCAGCATTTCGTCGGCCTCGTCGAGAACTGCGAGGGAAATGCTATCAAGCTTCAGCGTTCCTCTTCGCATGTGATCCATGACTCTGCCGGGCGTGCCTATTACGATATTAGCCTTTTTCAAAGCGGAAAACTGTCTGTCCATCGGCGCTCCGCCGTATACCTCGGCGATATTTATTCCGTGAATGTAAGCCGTGAGCTTTCTGAATTCCGCCGCCGCCTGCTGAACGAGTTCGCGCGTGGGGCAGAGGACTATTGTCTGTACGTACGGTTTAGAATAAGAATCCGTTTTTTCTATCGCGGGGATTGCGAACGCGAACGTTTTGCCCGTGCCCGTCTGGCTCTTGCCTATGATGTCCGCGCCGTCGCGCATGAGCGGAATTGCCTTTGTCTGAATCTCCGTTGCCTCGTCGAATCCGAGGTCGTCGATTGCCGACTGAAGCTCGGGGATGAGCCCGAGTTCGGAAAATTTAAGTGTGTTTTTCATTTAATATACCTCAAAATAAAAACAACCGGGCATGACCGCGGTCATACTCGGCAATAATTTTTTTATAACTATATTATAACTATATATGACCTTATAATTATATCTTTTTTATTATTATATTGCAATTGTCAATAGTGATTATTAGTTATGAATTTATAAGAAAAATTTAATGCAAAACGCTGTTGACATATTTTTTGAACGGTGTATAATAAGTATAACAAGTTATACTTTTATAGCAAAAGGCGGTTTTATTATGATAAAAAAACGTAACGATAAAATGATGGGAACAGCAAAGGTGGGTCCCAAGGGACAAATTGTTATTCCCAAGGAAATGCGGGATTTGTTTTCTCTCGAATGCGGTGACTCCGTTGTGCTGTTTGCCGATAAAAAAAGAGGGATTGCGATAAATAAAATGAGCGCGGTTCAGTCGATTGTCGACGGCGTGTTTAAGAAGATGGAATCGGGCGGTATGGACGAGTCCGAAAGGCGTGACGCAGAGATTTTTACCGGCGACTTTGAAGAAGTTAAGGGCGACGGGGAGTGATATTATGTACGCGATTGAACTTGATAAAGTTACGAAGAAGTATAAGGATGTGACCGCGGTCGATTCGCTGTCGTTTAAGGTCGAAAAGGGAAAATGCGTTTCAATTCTGGGCGTAAACGGCGCGGGCAAAACGACGAGTATTAAAATGATGTGCGGTATAATAAAGCCCGACTCCGGCTCAATCCGCGTTATGGGTTACGATACAGTCAATGAGAGAAACAAGGTCGGTTCGGTCATCGGCGTTTCTCCGCAGGAGACGGCTGTCGCGCAGAACCTGACCGTGCGCGAAAATCTCGAATTCATAGCGGGTATTTATAATAAAAAGGACGCGGATATAAATTCCGTTATTGAAAAACTCGGGCTCGGCGAAGTAGAAAAGAAGCGCGCGGGCAAGCTTTCGGGCGGATATCAGCGCAGGTTAAGCATTGCGATGGCGATAGTAACCGAACCGGAAGTGCTGTTCCTCGACGAGCCGACTCTCGGACTCGACGTTATCGCAAGACGCGAACTTCTGAGGTTTATTGAAAAATTAAAGGGCAGGCATACCGTCGTTCTGACTACTCACTATCTTGAAGAGGCGAGCATATTAAGCGACGTCACAGCCGTTATGGCTAAGGGCAGACTTAAAGCGTTCGGTACAACGGACGAAATTATTAAAATGAGCGGTAAAGAGACGTTTGAGGAAGCGTTTATCGCGCTTGCCGGCGGGGAGGATTTAAAATGAGAATGTTCGTGTTTGCCAAGCGTAATTTTAAAGAGATATTGAGAGACCCTATGGCGATTGTATTCGGAATAGGATTCCCCGTAATCATGCTGTTTTTGATGAGCATAATTAATAAAAATATACCGCCCGAAGCGCAGATGACTTTGTTTGAAATAAACCGTCTGTTCCCCGCAGTCTCGGTGTTCGGGCTGTCGTTTATATCGCTGTTTTCGGGGATTCTTATTTCTAAGGACAGAACGACCTCTCTTTTTATAAGACTGTGCGCTTCGCCGATGAAAAGCGTTGATTTTATCGCAGGCTATGCTCTGTCGCTGATTCCCGTTGCCGTGATACAGCTTATTATCGCCCTTGCGGTATCGGTTGTGCTCTCGCTTAAATTGAGCGCGGGCGTTATTCTCTGCGTTTTATCGTGTATGATAAGCGCGGTTATGTTCATTTCGGCGGGGCTTATCCTCGGCACGGTATTTACCGATAAGGCGGTCGGCGGAATCGCGTCGATAATCGTCAATCTGACGGCGTGGCTGTCGGGCGCGTGGTTCGACCTCGATTTGCTCGGCGGTACGTTTAAAAAGATATGCCGGGCCTTGCCGTTTGCAAACGCCGTCGACGCGGGACGGTTTCTCATAGCGGGGGAATATTCGTCGGCAGTTAAGCCGATTTTGATTGTGACGGCGTATGCGGTCGTACTGGCGGTCTGCGCGTCGGTTGTGTTTTCGATTAAAAACGGCAGGGATAAATAGAATTAAAAAAATGAAACGTCCGAACCGCAAAGTTTTGCATGCTTTGCGGTTCGGATTTTCTTATTCGTATTAATTTAATTCTCCGCGTTGTTATCGGCTTTGTTCTGTGCGTTGTCCTCGCGGGGCGTATTTACGTCCGGTTTGGTTTTGTCCTTCTTTGATTTTTTCTTCTGATTGTCTTTGTTCTTTGCCATGAAAAAAACTCCTTACTCTGTTTTTTGTTATTTTTAGCAGAGCGGGGAGTTTTATTCATATTATCTTAAATTTTCAATCATCGACGTTAAGTCCGAATAGAACTGACGGACTTCCGAGGTGTTGCCGTCCATGCCTATGACCGTGCCGTGGTGTCCCGATCTTGTCGGCATGACGTACCAAATTCCTTTTTTGACTTTCGTACTGTCCTGAATGTATTCCTCATGTTCCTCGCCGAGCGGATATTTCGCCGAAACGACGTTTACGAGTCCGTCGTTAGCCTGCCATGACGAATCGATATTTATTCCGCCGTCGGTAACGCCCGTGTACATGCCCATTGCGTCCGAAAATCCGATCAGTACGGGGAGCGAAATTTTTAAATCGGCAGTCTGTCCGTTTAAAACCGACGCGTCTTTTGTTGAACAGTATGAATAAGAAAAATAATATACGTCCTTTACCGTTTTTATTTTCGAATTTAATTCTTTTGCTCCGTCGGGCGATAAATCATAGCCCGCGTGGTCGTTATCGGATTCGACAACGGCTCTGACTGCGTTTTTGATTTCGCTTAAACCTCCGTTGATTTTGCCGACTCCGAACTGGTCGAGCATAAAATCATAAACTCCCGATACGGGCGAGGTCACGCCCGCCGCCGCAAAGCAGACGGTTGTCAGCAAATCGGTTGTCGAATCAAGACCTATGAGTCTGCCGACGGAATTTATAAGACACGTAAGCGACGTTCCGTTATGCGGTGAGCACAGAGTCGTAACGCTGAAAACATAGGAGCCTTTACCGCCCGTAAAAAGGGGCGACGTTTCGTTCCCGCTTGCGTTCTTCTCGTTTTCGTCGCCGTATTCGAGCAGTGAAGCGAGCAGTCTCGCGGTCTCTCCGCCGTAGCTGTGACCGACGAGATTTATTTTAACTCTCTGACCGCCGTTTATTCTTTCGCCCCACTGCGGTACGAGCGCGGTCGTGTACTGCCTGCCGAAACGCGCGTGTTTATGCATTTCGGAGTGATACGCCCCGTAGTCGACGGTTGTTCCGGTAAGCTGTGCATACAGTTCGCACGCTCTGTCCCACGTGCTCGATATCGGTCCCACGCCCGGTGCGCAGACGTCGAAGCCCTCGTTTTTTAAGTAATCGGTAATGCTTCCCGCAGACGAACCCCAGTACGGCGAAGCTGTATCGAGTCCGCCGTCCTCGCCCCATCCGCCGAGACCGTGTACGAAAACGTAAGGGTAGTTTATCCTGCCTCCGTTTATTTCATACCACAGATTTTTATATCCGCCGTATTTTACGGGAACGGCGATTATTACGGCAATCATGGCAAGCGCCGTGAGCGCGCATATTATCGAAACTGCTGTTTTTTTTCCGTTTTGATTTTTCTTCTGGTCGTCAACTGTCGGTTCGAAATCGACATTAGCCGAGCTTTTTGTCTTAGAAACGGGAATATCGTATGAATAATTGTCATAGTTATCGTTATTGTTTTTCATAATAAAAATCCTCCGTGAGAAAAATGTCGAAAAAAGCCGAAAAGAAACGAAAAAGCAAATTTGTTAATTTAATTGCAACAGACAGTTAAAAAACAGTTAACAAAGTATAAAAAGCGATGATATCATATTTTAATCAAACATGGTATTTTTTGTGCTGCCGAAAATTAAACAGGATTAAACGCCGCAGAAATAATGTGAGTAAAAACAGAAAGCAATTTTCTGCTTTTTAGGCTAAATATTATAGAAAACTGAAAATTTCTATGAAATTTTTAGTATGAATATTGTCGAATGTTAAAAATTCACTGTGTTATATCGTCAAATATGCTCATTGAAAACCCAGGAAAAAAGTGTAGAATGGTACCCATGACAAATCAAGGAGGTATAAACATGTCATTTAAAAACTCAGACGAAAAATGCACGGTTATTTCCACATGGGTGGAAATAGAGGGGAATATGTACTTAACATACGGTATCGAGTATAAGAACAGACGTATAGAGGATTTGTCCGTAAATCGTCCGTCGGTGGAAAATTTGGCGCGCTGTATGGAAATGTGCGATGTGGACTCGTCGCATATAGATTATGTTGTAGAGGACTTCCTCGTGTAATTTTATGATGATTTATCTTATATAACCTAAAAACGCGACAGCTTTTCCGAGTATATGCACGTCGTCAAGCCGGGAATCTTCATATACAAGATCGTTGTACATGGGGTTTTCCGGCGAGAGGACGAGTTTTGACGGATATTTCCGTACACGTTTCAGCGTAGCCTCGTCACCGATAAGAACGGCGGCGATGTCTCCGTTTTCAACGTCGGGCTGTCGGCGTATATATACAATATCGCCGTCGAAAAGATGTGCGTTTATCATGCTGTCGCCCCTGCATCTGAGCGCAAAGTCCGCGTTTATATCAGGCGGGAGCGCAAGCATGTCCTCCGTGTTTTCCTGTGCGAGAATCGGAAGGCCGCAGGCTATCGTGCCTATCAGCGGAACTTTTCGCATTTCCTCGCCGGAGGCGGAGGGGGGATTTACAAATTCCTCCGAAATAGGAGATAATAAATACGAGGGGGTGGTGTTCAATGCGTTTGCGAATGCTATCAGCTTAGACCCGCTGATTCCGCGTATACCGGCTTCAATCTTATTTACAGCCGACGCGGTGCGGAAGCCTACAGCTTCTGCAAGCTGCTGCTGAGACATTGATTTGCGTTTGCGAAGATATTTTATCTTTTCATTCGTAGTCATACTCATCACCGATGTTATGATATCATAAATTAGCCAAAATGTCAACATGTTTCATAAAACATATTGACAAAACGGCAAAAAAGCGGTATTATGCAATCAGTCAAACAAATGTTCTGTAGAGGTGATGATCAAAATCAGCGTCTTTTTAAAAATTTAATAATAGTAGAGCTTATTTTTTTAATTAAAAATTAGCCAAAATGGCTATGTTTTGTTTTTGAAAGGAGAATAGAATGAGATTAAAAGAGGGAGAAAATGCAATTTCGAGAAATCAGATAATCGATTTGCGTACGGGAATGGATAAAAGCGTTGCCGATTTTGCAGAGATGATAGGCTGTTCAAGGTATTCGGTTTATCTTTACGAAAGCGGAAAGCGCCGTCCGTGCGGGGATCGACTGTCGAAAATAAACAAGCTTCTTGCCGAGAGAAACGGCTGAAATGAAAGGGGAATGAAAAAATGAGTGATAATTTAAAACAGCTTTTTTCGGAGAATATAATTTGTCCGTTCTACAGAAAAACGAGATCCACGCAGTCGATAGTCTGCGAGGGATACTACGATAAACAGACGTTTGCGGTTATGTTTCAGAATTCGGGGGAGATAAAGTTCTGGCTTAAAAATTATTGCTGTACGTATGACTATATGCGTTGTCCGCATGCAAAATCGCTCGGAGAACAGTATGATATGGCGGCATAAATATATTTGCCCGGCATTTTTATGTGCAGAACCTGATATTAAAAAAACGGACAGGGGGGATTATTGTTCGGCGGCGAAACGAGTATAATGCATTTATAAAATTCTGAGAGGTGAAAGAGTGAATAAATACGACTGGGACGCCGTCCGTCTTTGGTATATGGCAAACGAAGACGCGTCGCTTGAAAAAACGTGCGTTAAATTTTCTATTCCGAAAAAAACGCTTTTTTCACACGCAAAGAACGCGGGATGGGCGGCGGCGAAAAGAGAATTGAAAAAACAGTTATCCGAAAACGGAGAGGACGAGCATGCCGAGTGCGAAAATGAAAAAATTGCCTCGCTTGCATATGCCGCGGATCTTGCCGTCGAACGCATAACGCGGATACTTTCTCAACCTGCCGATGACGAAAACGACAAGTCCGATACAAAAAATCTCAAAGACTGCGTGAGCGTTCTGAAAGACCTTACTGCGATAATCAGAAACGTAAACGACATTCAGACTCCGGCGCAGGCGCAGAGCGTACGTATTGAGCAGGAAAAATGGGAGCTTGAAAAAAGCAAACAGACGCAGAGCGAAAACAGGGAGGATATCCGTGTTGTTTTCGACTGCGAGGGGGATGAGGAGAAATGACGCTGAATATTCCTCCGCCTAACGAAAAACAGGCGTTGTTTTTAAACGAGCACGAGCATAAGCATATAGGCTACGGCGGAGCGCGAGGGGGCGGAAAGTCGTGGGTTGTACGGGTAAAGGCGATTCTGCTTTGTTTAAAGTACCCGGGGATTAAATTAATAATAATCAGACGGACTTATCCCGAACTGATTAATAACCATATCCGTCCCCTGCGCGAGACGTTCGTTGCCTCGGGACTCATGCCCGAATACGTTAAGTATAACGACAAGGAGAAACGCTACACGTTTTTCAACCGTTCGACGATAACGTTTATGTACTGCTCGAGGGATTCCGATCTTGACAGATTACAGGGCACGGAATGGGACTGTATTTTCCTCGACGAGGCTACACAGCTGAGCGAATATCAGATTAAAAGCATAACGGCGTGCTGCCGAGGCGTTAACGACTTTCCGAAGCGCGTATATTACACATGCAATCCCGGCGGACAGAGCCACGCGTATTTTAAACGTCTGTTTGTCGACAGAGAATTCGAGGACGGGGAAAACGGGGACGACTACACGTTTATACAGGCTCTCGTGACGGATAATAAGGCTCTGATGAGCAAACAGCCCGATTATATAAATCAGCTTGAAGCGTTACCGCCTAAATTAAAGGACATGTGGCTCTATGGCAAGTGGGACGTGTTCGAGGGTATGTTTTTTGAGGATTTTATAATAAATCCCCTCCATTCGAAATGCGAGGAACTCAAAATGACCGCAGACGAGCTTAGAAAAGCGCACAGGTTCTGTCACGTTATAGAGCCGTTCGACCCTAAGGGCATGAACATATACAGAAGCTACGACTTCGGATATAACAAGCCGTTTTCGTGCGCGTGGTGGGCAGTCGACTCCGACGGCGTGATATACAGAATCCTGGAATACTACGGATGTACAAAAACGCCTAACGAGGGAATAAAGATTCCGCCGGACGAGCAGTTTGCGAATATAAAGCGGATAGAAAACGAACATCCGTATTTAAAAGGGAAGAAAATACTGGGCGTTGCGGACCCGTCGATATGGGATACGTCAAGAGGTGAGAGCGTTGCGGAAACTGCGGAGAAGTACGGAATATATTTCGACCCCGGGGATAATAAGCGAATTCCCGGATGGATGCAGTGTCACTACCGGCTTGCGTTCGACGAAAACGGTTATGCAATGATGTACGTTTTTAACACGTGCAAGGCATTCATCCGCACAATTCCGACGTTAATGTATTCGTCGTCGAATCCCGAGGATTTAGATACATCGCTCGAGGATCATGTTGCGGACGAGTGGCGGTACTTCTGCATGACGAGACCCATTCCGCCGAGAATAAAGAGCGAAACGCATATACCCGCGTTCGATCCGCTCGAGATGAATAAAAAACAAAATAAATCGGGCGTTATTTCAAGCTCGGTAATATGACAGGAGAGTATAGAAATGGACACATATGAAAGCATTATGAAGCCTATTGATTCGTCTGCGGTGCAGAAAGCCTCACAGATTCTTATGAAGTACAGAGCGGGCAAGCGCAGGCTTGAGAGCAAAATTGTAGAGAACGAAGAGTTTTGGAAGCTCCGCCAGTGGGGGAGCGATGAAAAGGGCAAAAAACAGACTCCCGCCACGGCGTGGCTGTGGAACGTACTTGTTTCAAAGCACGCCGACGCCATGGATTCCATGCCGGAACCTAACATTCTGCCCAGAGAAGAAAACGACGTTCCTCAGGCAAAACTTTTATCGGGCGTTATACCCGTCATTCTTGAGCAGAACGACTTTTCAGCGACCTACTCGGATGCGATGTGGTATAAATTAAAACAGGGTACGGGCGTGTACGGCGTGTTTTGGGATAGCGCCAAACTTAACGGACTGGGCGATATTTCGGTTAAAAAAATGGATTTGCTCTCGTGCTTCTGGGAGCCCGGTATTACCGATATTCAGTCGAGCGCAAATTTCTTTACCGTAGAACTGCACGGCAATGATTCGCTTGTAAGAGAGTACCCGTTTTTAAAGGATATCAATTTTTCCAAAAACGTGCTCAGCGTTACAAAATACCGTTATGACGATAATGTTGATACGACGGATAAAAGTCTCGTAATCGATTGGTATTATAAAAAGAAAATCGGTGCAAAAACTGTCGTTCACTACTGTAAATACGTCGGCGATACCGTTTTGTTTTCGACTGAAAACGACCCTGAGCATTTTCCGGACGGCTTATACGACCACGGCAAATATCCGTTCGTGTTCGACGTGCTTTTTCCCGTCGAGGGAAGCCCGTGCGGTTATTCATATACCGATATATGCAAGGACACGCAGATTCAGATAGACGAACTCAACGCCGCTATGGTCAGAAACGCAAAAATCGGCTCTAAAATAAGATATTTTTCGAAGATGTCCGGAGGAATAAACGAGGATGAATTCGCAGACTGGAGCAACGATATTGTCCATGTAGAGGGCGACCTCGACGAGAAGCACGTGAAACCTATCGAAGTTCCCGTTCTCAACGGCGTTTACGTAAATATTCTCAATAATAAAATAGATGAGCTGAAAGAGACCAGCGGAAACCGCGACGTCAACAACGGCAGTACGGGTTCGGCGGTCACTGCGGCTTCGGCAATCGCCGCGCTCCAGGAGGCGAGCGGAAAAACGAGCAGGGATTTCCTTAAAAATACTTATAATGCGTATGCCAAGATTATCAAACTCGTTATCGGTCTTATCAGGCAGTTCTACTCTGAGGAGCGAAAGTTCAGAATCATCGGTGAGGACGGCAAAATGAGCTTTATTTCATGCTCGAACAGAATGATATCGGGCGAAAAGATATTTTTGAACGACGGCACGGAGATAGGATACAGAGTTCCCGAATTCGACGTGGAGGTTTCCGCGCAGAAAAATACCGCCTACAATAAGGCGGCGCAGAATGAACTTGCATTGCAGTTTTATAACGCGGGATTTTTCGACCCGTCGAGAGCGGATCAGGCGGCTGCGGCGGTTTCGATGATGGATTTTTCGAGAAAGGAATCCGTGCTTATGAAAATCAGTCAGAATGCGCTTGCAAACGACAGAGCGGAGGAGTATAAGGCTCTCGCGCTGACGCTCTCACAGATTTACGAACCGGAAATCGCGGAGAAAATAATGGCGGAGGGTAATCCCGATCATGTTGAGTCATCTGTAAGAAAAGCCGAACTGCCCCGTTCGGGAGAAAGCAAACGTATGCAGAAGGCAAGGGAGCGCGCAAGACAGACCAGCACGCTTGATTAAATAAATTAATACAAAAAACCGTAAATCACAGTTCTTTTCGGAATTATGATTTACGGTTTGTTTTATTTTATTAATTTAAAATATGTTTTGAGTCTGCCCAGTCCGTCGTCGATGGTTCGTTTCGGACATGCGGTGTTCATTCTGAGAAAAGCCTCTCCGCCCTTGCCGAACGCGCTTCCCTTTGAAAGATACAGTCCCGTTTTTGCCCTGATGTCGTCTGCGAGAGCGTCTGTGTTTTCGCATATTTTTGAGCAGTCAAGCCACAGAAGATATGTCGCGTGAGAGTTTACAATATTAATTTCGGGTATATTTTTTTCAATGAATCCGCGTACCGCTTTTTTATTCAGATATAAATACTCTCTCAATTCGTCGAGCCACTTTTCGCCGTGTTCGTACGCGGCTATCGACGCAGTCATTGCGAAAACATTGGGTTCTGCAACTTCGTCCGTATTGAGTGCGCGCCAAACCTTATGAAACAGATATTCGTCGGGAACGTATACTGCGGATGTCTGAAGCCCGGCGAGGTTGAACGTCTTTGTCGGCGCTATGCATGTTATGCTGTTATATTTGCACTCGTCATTTACGCTCGCAAACGGAACGTAATCATACCCGGGGTCGGATATGTCGCAGTGAATTTCGTCGGAAATGACCGTGACGTGATATTTTTTACACAGCGCGCCGATTTTTGCAAGCGTTTCTCTGTCCCATATAACGCCCGTCGGGTTGTGAGGATTGCATAAGATAAAAAGTGTTGTCTGCATATCAGATAATTTTTCCTCAAAATCCGTCCAGTTTATTTCGTATTTTTCCCCGTCGTAAATGAGCGGACATTCCAATGCTCTGCATCCGTTATTTATAATACTGTTAAAAAATATATTGTAAACGGGAGTCAGCAAAACGACGTTTTCGTTAGGCGTCGTAAGTTTCCTGACAATACTCGATATCGCCGCGACAACGCCTGTCGAGAACATCAGAGAGTCGTATTCGATTGTGAGCGAATGACGTTTTTTATACCACGATATAACCGCGTTTTTCCACCGTGCGGGAACGTCCGTGTAGCCGAAAATTCCGTGTTCGGCGCGTTTTACAATCGCCTCGGTTATCTCCGGAGCGGTTTTAAAATCCATATCGGCGACCCACATCGGCAGTTCGCCGTCATTAACGTCCCATTTCATTGAAAACTCGGAACGTCTGTCGTTTACCGTATCAAAATCGTATGTCATATCATTACTCCCTTTCGGACGTAATTATTTTTGTTTTCGACGGGTCGATTTTTGTCTTGTCAAGTGTAACAGTGCCTATCGACTGAGCTTTTATTATTCCCGACGAGGGGTTGAATACGGAGTCGATATGCGAGTTTATTTCGGCGTCGACGGACGAGTATTCGAACGCGAGAGTCGTATTAATGAGTTTGCAGTTTTTCATAACGAGATTGTCAATATAGCAAAGTCCCTGCAAGCTCTCTATCGTACAGTTTATAAACGTAAGATTTTTCGAATTCCAGCCTAAATATTCGCCCGAAATGAAAGAATCCTCGACCGTGACGTTTTCACAGTTCCAAAATGCGTCCTTTGAAAGAAGCTTTGAATTTTTAACGGTGATGTTTTTTCCTCCGTCGAAGCTGTAGTTTCCGTACAGCGTAAGAGAATCAATCGTGATGTTATCGCTGTTCATTGCAAAGTAATCGCCCTTTGCCGTTACATTGTCTATTTTAACGTTTTTACACGACCACAGCGTTTCCGCGGCGTTCGGAAAAGTAACGTTTTTAAGACTTACGTTATTGCATCTGCGGAAGTTTTTCACAGCTTCTATCACGGAGTCTTTGACCTCGATATCGTCCGTGTACCATACGCCCGCTCTCGCGTTTTCAAACCACGCGCAGTTATCAACCGATACGTTTTTGCAGTACCAGAGCGGATATTTCCATTTGAACATAGTATTATATAATTTCAAATTACTGCCGTGCTTGAGAGGTGATTCGCCGTCGGCGAACACGCTGTCGTATATGTCAACGTCTTTTTCAAAGAACATTGCGCGTTCTCCGGATAAGTACAGCTGTTTAATTTCCTTTGCCATTTTTATCATCTCCGAATATATGATACTAATTATTATATATCGATTTGTTACGAATTAATTAATAATATAGCAAAAGAGAGTCGAACCCCATAAGCCCAAAACGCACCGTCTCACGCCTCTGAGAACGGTTTTTTCCTTGAAATACGGCAGTATTCCTACGAAAAAGAACCGTCCCCATAGACGCAATCCGCTGTATTTTGGGTGCGAAGCAGTTTTAAATCGGAGCAACACACTGCTTTGCTCGCAAAGAGCAGTGTGTGCGAACGATTGCAACAGCGGTTATATCAATCATATTTTCGTTTCGGCAA
>JALEQX010000051.1 GCA_022763825.1 Oscillospiraceae bacterium
GTTGACAGCAAGGTTCCCGCAACAGAGGGTTACCGCGCATTCCTGATGAACGAGGCTCGTTACTCCGCTCTTACGAGAAGCTTCCCCGCACGTGCGGAAGAGCTCTTCTCCGAGTCAGAGGAGCTTGCTAAGGAGAGATACGCTCACCTTATGAAGCTCGTAAAGCTTTACAGCACCGAAGAATAATTCTTTTTCCTTGGTATAAATAAAACGCCCCTTGCCGGTTTAACGGCAGGGGGCGTTTGCTGTTTATAATAAAATGTGACTGAATGAAAAACAGAAATGTGACTGAATGAAAATTAGAAATATGACTGAATAAAAATTGAAAATGTGACTGAATGGTGTTGATTTTTCTTAAAAAATGGGTTAAAATAAAAACGAAAAGGGGCGGACTGAATGGATAAAGAAAATTACAGAAAACGTATAATAGATAAAACCGTCGCGGAATATCTGTCTATGTTCGGCGCAGTCTGTATAGAGGGACCTAAATGGTGCGGAAAGACATGGACCTCGTCTTTTCACAGCAGCAGCGAGATATTCATGGGCGATCCGTCGGGCAATTTTCAAAACAGACAGCTTGCACAGATGTCGCCGAATCTTATATTGGACGGTAAAACTCCGAGACTTATAGACGAGTGGCAGGAGGTTCCGCCGATATGGGATGCGGTCAGATATGAGGTAGACCGAAGAGGCAAAAATGGACAGTTTATTTTGACGGGATCCGCAACGCCGAATCATAAAGGGATAATGCACAGCGGAGCCGGAAGAATTGCGAAAATCCGTATGCATACAATGTCTCTTTATGAGTCCGGAGATTCAAGCGGTGTTGTTTCGCTGTCCGAGCTTTGCAGAGGAATTTTTACGCCGTCAATGACAGGAGAAGTCAGTCTGAAAAATATAATCGAATTGATTATCCGCGGCGGATGGCCGGGCAGTCTCGGCGGCGGAATATATGAATCGCCTGTTCTAGCAAACGAATATTTAAATGCCGTTATCGACGATGACGTCTACAGAATTGACGGAATAAGGCGCGACAGTGTAAAAATGCGTTTGCTTTTAAGGTCGCTTGCAAGAAACGAGAGCACGACCGCGTCGAATAAAACGCTTGTAAACGATATAAAAATAATTGACGACGGGGAAGTCGATTCGAATACAGTCGGTGCGTATCTCGACGTTTTCAACAGACTGTTTATTACCGAAAATCAGCCCCCGTTTTCTTCCGGTATCCGGTCGTCGGTCAGAATAAAGCAGGCGGAGAAACGCCATTTTACAGACCCGTCCCTTGCATGCGCATTGTTAAACGTTACGGCCGAAAGTCTTTTGAATGACCTTGAAACGCTGGGCTTTTTGTTCGAATCTCTCTGCGAACGCGATTTGCGTATATACGCGCAGTCCTTCGGCGGTAAGCTTTATCATTATCAGGATTATAAAAACAATGAAATAGATGCGGTTGTTGAGCTTCCCGACGGAAACTGGTGTGCGTTTGAAATAAAACTCGGCGCAAATCAGATAGATTCGGCGGCGGAGAATTTGATAAAAATCAGCGAGCAGATAAGAGAAGAGCCTAAGGGCAAACCTCCCGTACTTCTCGGAGTTATATGCGGACTTTCAAACGCTTCGTATCAAAGACCCGACGGCGTTTATGTTATTCCGATAACCGCGCTGAAAGACTGATCATCTTTTAAGACTTATTTCCTCAGTCTCAAAGTATTCGCACGAAAAAGAAATAAACAGATTGTTTGACGAATATGTATATCTGTAATGTCCTAATTCGTATGTTTTATAGCATTCCTTAAAGTAATTCGCCGTGTCTGTCACGCAGATTTCCTTTAATACGGATTCGGTTTCGTCGTCGGACGCGAGCGCAAAAACATTGCTTATAGTACGGCACAGCTGCAAATATTCGTTATAACCGCCGTCCTTACTAAGCGTTTTATACGAGGCGGTCGCGGTTACGCTCGTAACAAGTCCGTCGTCGGTTGTCAGCGACAGAATCACGTCGTCCTTATCTTTAAGCGAGAGAAAAACATGGTATGCGTCGTTATAAAAAATAAGGTCGAGAAAGCTGTATTTATACCTCTCGTCCGCTTCGCCCAGAGCGTTTGAAAGCTCCTGCCAGTCAAGCTCGCGCGTTGTAGTACATGAGGAAAATGCGGTCAGACAAATTAACAGAACAAGAAACAGAGAAATAATTTTTTTCATAAAATCACCCGTAACAGTATATGACCGTTACGGGTTTGTTTATGCGTTCTTTGTAAGAATAGCGGCGACTACGGTTATGTCGTCGTGTTTTTTTGAGTCGTCGGATGCGAGCGCCGCTTTTGCAAGCTGTTTCGAAGCTATTTCGCCGTCGGTTGTTTCAACGCTCATCAAAATCTCCCTGAACCGTTCCTTTGCGTTTTCGCTCACACCGTCGGACATCAGAACTATTTTATCGCCGTCGCCTATCGTCACCGCGCTTTTTTCAAACGTTATGTTGCGTAGAATTCCTATCGGCATGGACGGTTTCTCGATTTTTATTAATTTTTTCTTTTTAGTCGCATATGAAAATGACGCGCCTGCTTTGTAAAATACGCATCTGCCCGTGTATAAATCAACACAGCATATGTCGAGCGTTGAAATTGATTCCTCTTTCGAGCGTATCATCATTGACGAATTGACGATATTTAATACGCTGTCGGAGTCAAAGCCCGAGCGCATGAGCGCGGACGTTATCGCGCCCGTCATAACGGAATCAACCGCGGCGCGCTTGCCTGTTCCCATGCCGTCGGAGATTATTATAATAAAATTACCCTTGCCGTCTAAAAAGCAGTCGTATGTGTCCCCGCACAGACACTCGCCGTCGGAAACGAATTGATAACCGCCGTAGTTTACTGAGTAGGCGGTTTTTTCGCATATATTAACGCACGTAACCGAGTCGGAAATCTCGGAAACAACGGGTTCCTCCATTGCAATGCCGAGAATTGATGAAATTTTTTTCCCGATTAATTTAAACGAATCAAAATCCTTCGGCAGTGCAAGATACAGTTCGCAGAAGATTCTGCCGTTGGAATTGAATACGCCCGAACTTATTGCATTCAGACCCATGTCGTTTGTCAGAATGTCGTTGATAAGGCTCGATCGCTCTGCGTCGAAATATTCGCTTCTCTCGATTTTTTGCGCCATGTCTGAAAAGAAATCGGATATCGTTGAGAATTGATCGGCGACGATACTGCCCGTCATTGCAAGGGATGAAAGGGAGGAAAATTCACCGCAGAATTTACTGTACAAAGCGTTTATTTTTGAATACAGAGCGTGAAAATTTACGCATATCCCTGAGTTTTTTGATATCTCCTCTTCTGTAAGTCCCGACTTTACGCCGGACGCCGTATCTTTTATGATTTTTCTTACCGCATCTTTATTTTCACCCCAGCAGTTTGAATATCTTTCACACGAAATGCAGACTCCCGTTTTTATCTCCTCTGTGTAATTTCTGACCCCGGGTTCGTTTCGTCTTTCAAATATTTTAAGCACGCTTCTGACGCAGGAGGATACGTTTTCCATTGAGTTCGAAGCCGAGGTAAGGCGCATTTTTAAAGCGGCTCGCTGACTCTCCATGTATTTTCCCGAGTCCGCGACCGAAAAGCAGGTTTCAACCTTCTGCGCAAGGAATTGAGGCATGAGCATGAACAGCACTCCGCCTATCGTTATGTCATAAATTACGTTTAACGCCTGCGTCCACGGAGCGAGCGGGAGAGCCATTATTCCGACCGTGAGAATAAATATAACCGTTGTGACGAATCTGTTTTTTCGTCCGAATATTCCTGCGAGGAGTCCGCCCAGGGCAAACCCGCCCGCGAGAAACGACATTGAATCCGCAAGTGACAGCGTAACTCCCGCGCAGATTCCCGCAAGCGAACCTCCGCGTTCGGCGGCGTATGCCGCGGCGCATAATACGATGAACGATGAGATTATTCCGGCAGGGGAGACTGTGAATATTTTAATCGGATTTACCGATATTATCAATTCGCTCAAGAGAATGAGAACGGCCGCCGTTTCGACTGCGTTCAGACGTGAAAAACAGCGTTTTTCTTTATTGATATTCAGAGCGATAAACGTAAAATATGCGCTTGCCCCTCCCGCCGCCGATTCGGCGAGATAGAGCAGAATATCCGAAAACTTTATACCCGAGGCTATCGAAATAACAGTTCCCGTTGAAAAAATCGCGATTGCCGCCGAAATCGGCACGTAAAACTTCGCGCGTTTTCTTGTAAGTATGCTTTTGCCCGCAATTGCGCCGACTGTCGCTATTACACATGCTGCAATATATCTCAGCGTCATCACGTCGCGTGAAAAATTTATAACATATCCGAGACACGCTCCGATTGCAGCCGCCGGCACGAACTGAACGGGTACCGCGGGTATAAACGAAACCGCGAACGGAGATAAAGTTGTAAAAATCCGTCCCGACGCCGTAAGTACTCCCAAAAGAAAGTATAAAGTGTATTTAAAAAGTCCCGTTGCCGCAGCCGATTTAAAATCCGAATTTATTTTTTTTGTGTTAATCCTTATTTTTTCCAAATTCCTCACCGCTTTTTTATTGTCTGTTTTTAATTATAATTAATCATATGGCAAAAAGATGTCAAATTGTGCGTTCTTGATAAAAAAATTAAGGAATATTTCAATAAAAATCGTGTTCCGCTATTGAAAAATAAGGCGATTATTGTTAAAATATATAGATATCAATATAATGAAATGAGAATCGATTTTTTATGATAAAAGAAGAAAACGAAGGTCGTTTCGACGACGTTATAATAGGAAAAAACGCGGTTAAGGAAGCACTGAAATCGGGCAGACCCGCCGACAGACTTATAATTGAGAGAGGCGAGCATAAAAATTCTCTCGCCCCGATTGTTTCGATGTGCAAGGATATGGGCATTCCCGTAAAGGAAGCCGACGGCAAAAAACTCGATTTTTTAAGCGGACACGGCAACCATCAGGGCGTTATCCTTATCGCGGCGGCGCATGAATACGCGTCGATTGACGATATTTTCGCTCTTGCAGAGGAAAGAAACGAAAAACCGTTTATAATAATATGCGACAGACTCGAGGATCCGCACAATCTCGGCGCTGTTATAAGAAGCGCGGAGGCCGCCGGCGCACACGGAGTTATTGTTCCGAACAGACGAAGCGTAGGACTCAACGGCACCGTCGGAAAGGCGAGCGCCGGCGCGCTCGAGTACGTTCCGGTCGTACGGGTTGCAAACATTACCTCGGCAATCGGCGAACTTAAACAGCGGGGCGTTTGGGTTTATGCCGCCGACATGGACGGCGAGCCTTATTATAAGACGGATATGAGCGGTTCAATCGCTCTTGTAATCGGAAACGAGGGAGGCGGAGTGAGCCGTCTCGTAAAGGAAAATTCCGACGCGGTTGTAAGCATTCCGATGAACGGTAAAATTAATTCTCTGAATGCTTCCGTAGCTGCGGGAATACTTATGTTTGAGGTTGCAAAGACAAGAAATATTACTGACAGGTGAGTTTAAGTGGACGATAACAGCAAAAACCCCGCCGGCGATACCGTTGACGAGTTTCTCTCTCGTTACCGCAGAATTGTCAAGCATACCGAGACAGTTCGTACTTTCAGAGCAAGCGAACCTTTCGGAAATTCAAAAACGGACAAAAACGAGGATAACGGCAGAGCTTATGCGTCGGACAGAACTATGGAGATTGACCCGCGCGCGACGTTTAATCCCGTTACCCAAAGGCAGATAATAACCAAAAAAGTTTCATCCGTGCCCGACGGCAATACGGATTTTGATAAAAAAGAATATGCGGACAGATTCGTTCCCGAGCCCGAACTCAAAGCCTCTGACAGCGGAGATGCCAGGACGATGGAGTTTGACATGTCCGGCGTTTCGGATAAGGATTCTGATTCCGACTCCGTTGAGGGACAGCAGACGTTTGCTTCTCTCTTCAGTGATTCGGCGTCAAAGGGGATAAAGCGCAGTATTAAAATTACACCCGACCCCGAGTCTGAGGAAACACGGACAGCCGGCGACCTTCTTTTTGAGACGGGCGACGATATAGCGTCGCTTTATAAGACGCTGAATATCGGCGAGGCAATGGCGTTCGGAAAGAGCGAGAAATTAAGAGCAATTGCCAGAACCGCGGGCGACGACCGCGAGACAAATATTGAGGATCAGCTGACGTTCCCGGGATTCGAGAGTGAAAACAGAGAGTCGATAGACGAGGAAAAACTTGAAAAGGACGTCAGGAAAAACAGGATTAAAAAAGTTCGCGACTTCATGCTCAGGGGCGGAGTCGAAAAACAGAAGGATGAAGAAAACGGAGATATCGCGGAGGACGTTCTCATTACGAATGTAACCGAGGCTGAACTTGAGAAACGCGAAAGAACCGCGTCGTTTAAGAAATTTCAGGGTGAATTATCCCGTTTTGTCAAGACTCACGATAACGAGGGTATTGACCCGGGTATAGAGTATTCGTCACCGCACGATGTTAAACAGATAAATGCTTATATAGCCTCGGGTAAAAAGAAGGCGGGCATATTTGTCCTTTTAAGCGGAATACTCGGAACGGCTCTTCTTATAATGTCTCTTGTTTCCGTTTCCTCGCCGGAGACATTTTTCGGCGGAAATACAAAGCTCTACGCCGCGGTGAATTTTTTCCCGCTGGTAATTGTAGGTCTGATGTGCTGTATAGATTTAAGAAAATGTTTTTCGGCTTTAAAACAGAAACGTTTTGCTTCGGATATAAGCATATATTTTATGTTCCTGTTTTCGATTGTGCAGTGTGCGCTTATCTGGTTTTTCCCCGACGCGCTCAATTCGTCCGTGCCGATGCTCGCCCCGGCGGCGATACTTTCGGCGCTCCCGCTCTACGGCGGACGGTACGTAACATATAATAATATACAGCTGTGCTTTAATCTTTACTCAGGTAAGGACGTTTTGAATATTTTAAGGCCGTTCGGCGACGGCGGACTTGCAAAAGAGATGATTGCGGGATTGCAGACTCCGGGCGGAAACGACGTAAAATATACGGCGAAGGCTAAATCCGTTTCGGGCTTTATGCGATGCGCCGTTAATGCTGTTCCCCCCGACCCGTACGCGGATGCGGTTTCGTTCTCGTCGCTGTGCGTTTCGATTCTCGTCGGAGCAATATCCGGAATAATCAAGAAAAGCGCGGTCACGGGTTTTACCGCCTCGTCGGCGATACTTATACTTTCCGTGCCCGTAACATATATTTTTATTACGGTTCTTCCTCTTTTCAGAGAGAATTTAAAACTGCACGAAAAGAAAGCCTCGGTTCCGTCGTATTCGATAGCTAAAAACATTTCAAAATCCACGGGGGTTATATTTTCGGCTTCAAATATTATAGAGCAGTCGGCGTGCAGTATTCACGGAGTTAAAACGTTTGGCTCCGCGTCGGCGGAGGATTCGGTGCTTTATGCGGCGGCGCTCGTTATGAAAGCGCATACGCCTCTTGAAAAGATTTTTTCAAAGGCTGTCAATATCGAGGATATCGAAAAACTCAACACCGAGGATATCGTTTATGAGGAAAAACTCGGACTGTCCTCATGGATTGACAATAAACGCGTTCTGTTCGGCAGCGAGGATCTTATGAGGCATCATAATATTCCTCTTCCCTCGGGCGACAGCGATATTTATAAAGAGGGAAGCAGAAAAATAATCTTCCTTGCCGTTGACGATACGCTTAAGGCCATGTTTGTCGTCAGCTATCATATAAAGAGAAACGTAGCTCAGTTTTTAAGAGAGCTTACAAAACGCGGAATGGCGATACTTATCGATACCATGGATCAAAATATAACGGAAGAGTTTCTTGAGAAAAAATGCAAGCTCCCGCCGAACTCGGTGCGCGTTATCGGCGTCAGAATCGGTGAGTATTATCGTCAAACCGCTTCCGTTGAGGAACCTGTTGTTCCGATAGGCGGACTTCATTCCGGTTCCATGGCGTCCGAGTCAAGTCTCATAGAATCGTCGTTCAGACTTGCGGGCAGGCGCAGGGTTGCATCGTCGGGCGTGTATATATGCGCGATGATAGGAACCGCGCTCGTTACTGTTCTTGCATTTTGTTCGGGGCTTACGCTTGTCGGAAGCTGGCAGATAGTCCTGTTCAGACTGTTTTGGCTTGCATTCGGGCTTGTTACCCCGGTATTTATAAAAAAATAATAAGAGAGGTATTTTAAAGTGGATATATTCGGTGATCTTTTTAACGGCGCGATTCCATGGGGCAGTATTGCCGTCAGGGTTGTTGTTGCCGCCGTAGTAGGTATCATGGTCGGAATAGAGCGCGAGCTGTCGAATCATCCCGCAGGCATGAAAACGCATTCGCTCGTTTGTCTCGGCGCTGCTATAACGTCGATAATTTCGCAGGAGATGGGCTTTGATATAAGCATGTCCAGCACGGCTGTTGCTGTCGGCGCAAAGGTAGATATTTCCCGAATTGCGTCGGGTGTTGTTTCGGGTATCGGCTTTATCGGTGCGGGCGCGATTATTAAGTCAAAGGACGGAAGCGTAGTTACCGGTATCACTACCGCAGCCACAGTTTGGATAAGCGGATGCATGGGACTGGCTATCGGTATGGGATATTACAGAGTTACGCTTATTGCATTCGTCATGGTTATGATTTCGACTCTTTTCTTAAAACAGTTTGAGGAGAGATTTATTAAAAACCGCGGAACCCGCCGTCTTGTTATAGTTCTCGGCAATAAGTCCGCGACGCTGCCTCTTATCGAGGAGTATTTCGACAGAAAACAGATAGTCGTAACGTCTTTCGACTGCATCGGTTCGGACGAAGAGGACAAACGCTATTATTTCTGCAAATACTTTTTAAGAATTCCGAAGTCGGTACCGTTTATGACAGTCGTAAAGGACCTCGCGAAGCTTGAGGACGTATGCGACATTTATGAGAGCAATGCACCCGTAGAATCAAAACATGTAGAGAAAAAGTAACATTATTTGTCGATTGTCGTTAATAATGCATAAAAATGTGTTGACGAAAGCTTGACTAACTGATATAATGTACGAAGCGACTCAATTAGAAGGAGTGTCACTCGAATGGCTGATAAAGCAAAAAAGGTTAAACTTAATTACGGAAAAACAGCCCTGATAGGTTTCGGATTCATGGCGGTTCAGATTGCGTGGATTATCTACAACGCTTACGTTCCGCTTATTCTCAAGGAGAACAGCACTATCGCGAATCTCTCATGGGCAAGCACAGCTGTCGGTATTATAATGGTTATCGACAACGTATTCGGCGTTGTATTCCAGCCCCTGTTCGGTAAAATATCCGACAGAACGCACACGCGCTTCGGCAAACGTACGCCGTTTTTAATGATAGGCATACCGGTATGTGCGCTGTTATTTATCTTTATTCCGCGTATACAGCTTCTCGGCGTGCTTATGCTCGATATTATTGTATTTAACTTTATAATGTCAACATGGCGTTCACCCGTCGTTGCTATGATGCCCGACTTTGTTCCCTCGGAGCTCAGAGGCGAGGGTAATGCGGTTATCAACATCATGGGCGGCGTCGGCGTCGTTCTCGGTACCGTTGCCGGTAAGATAATCACCGGTATCTCCGGAAACAACGAAACCCAGTTCGTAAGAAATAACGTTTTCCTTTTCGGTGCGATCGTTATGGTCGTATGTCTTCTTGTTGTCGTATTCCTTGTAAGAGAGCCGGACAACAGAATCACTAAAGCCGAATCTCTCAAAATCGCCGCGGATTATAAGAAGGCAAAAGGCGGTAAGGAGAAGAAAGCTTCAATCAAGAGTCTCGGACTTACAAAGGGCGAGAAAAAGAGCCTTATATTCATGCTTATCGCTCTGTTCTTCAATTCGAACGCTACCGATTCTATCAATACTTATTTTACCACATTCGCAAAATACGAGCTCAACTTTAAAGAGTCCGACGCGTCTCTTATAATTACGCTCTTTGCAGCCGCTACCGTTATCGGAGCTATTCCCGCAGGTAAGCTCGGTCAGAAATTCGGACGTAAAAAGACTATTATGTCGGGCTGGATCGGCGTTCTCGTTCTTTTCCTTCTCTATGCGGTAACTCAGTGGTTTTGGCTTCTCTATGTTGCTATCGTTGCCGGCGGTATTCTTATCGCGTTCGTTACTATCAATACTCTTCCCCTTGTTCTCGAAATCGGCGGTATTGACAGAGTCGGAACGTTCACCGGTTATTACTACACCGCTACGTTCTCAGCTTCTATCGTAGGTCCCGTTCTTGTAGGTACCATGTTCGATATGACAAAGGTATTCTCCTCTACCGGCGAAATTAACTATTGGTCGCTGTTCTTCTACTGTCCCGTTTGCTTTGCCCTTGCGCTGTTGTGCATGTCGCAGGTTAAGCACGGCGAGACCAGAACAATCTCCGACGATGTTATTAAAGAAGCCCAGCAGGACGACTAAGGACGGACTGTATCTTTTGTCGCAGACATAAAATAAAACTGTTATTATAAACGCTTTCTTTACCCTCTCGCAGTAATTATGTACGGCTTCGGGGATAAAGGAGGCGTTTTCTGCATCCGAAATCTAAAGTCCGGGTAAGTTTCT
>JALEQX010000062.1 GCA_022763825.1 Oscillospiraceae bacterium
ATAAAAGAATGATTTTCCAAAAAAATTTCATCTCCGATCCGCATATGCGATATATTTTTATATATATTATTAAATAATATGTTACAGGCTATTTTATAATGAATCGGCTGTAATGTCAAGTTTATTGATTAAATAAAATAAAAAACTATTTATAAATATGCAAAATATTCTGTGATTTTTGCGGTTTGTCCGGCATATATATTACCAACGTCAATAAAAAAAGGATGGTAACAATGAAAAACTATGCGGTCATACCTTTGATTATCGCATTTATTATGCTTACGGCACCTTTGTCGGCGTTTCTGTCGGGGAATAAAACCGAGGGGGACGAGCCCTCGTCCGAGGCGTTCAGCCGAAGCGCATATTCTCCATATGTCCGCACCGATACTCAAATTTCCGTTTTTAATCCGAATGATAATACCGTCGAAAAGATGGATATGCGGGACTACTGCATAGGCGTGGTTGCCGCCGAAATGCCCGCGTCATACGAAATTGAAGCGTTGAAAGCTCAGGCGCTTGTCGCTCTTACATATGCACAGTACATAAAGGATAACAACAAAAGCGAAAACGGCGATATAGCGGCGGACAGCTCTGTCAATCAGGGATTTTTAAGCGAGAGCGAAATGAAGGAGCGCTGGGGGGACAAATACGGCGAGTATCATGAAAAAATATGCAAAGCCGTCGATGCCGTTTTAAACTACAGAATATATTATGATTCAAAGCCAATTGACGCTTTGTACCACGCAATCAGCCCCGGCAGAACGGAGGACGCGCAAAACGTATGGGGAAAGGATATTCCGTATTTAAAAAGTGCGGACAGTTCGTGGGATAAGGAGTCGCCCCGTTACACGTCTACAACGGTTTTTAACGCAGAGCAGTTTAAGGAGCGATGCGCTTCTATTGAGTCGGTAAATCTCAGCGGTGACGAAAAAAATTGGGTTTCCGACATAGAAAAGACCGATGCCGGAACGGTCGAGTCGATAAAAATCGGGGGCGTGACGCTTGACGGAAATAAAGTCAGAACGGTTTTTGCTCTGAGGAGTTCGGCTTTTGACCTTACGTACGACAACGGGTATTTTACTTTTAAATCATACGGCTACGGTCACGGCGTCGGAATGAGTCAGTACGGCGCCAACCGCATGGCTTCGGACGGAAAAAAGTACAGCGAGATTATCGCGCATTACTATAAAGGAGTTTCGATTGTAAACGTTATGAAAATTTCGGAATGAAAATGAATTTTTATACATTATATTTTTCACTTGATTTTATTTTCAATCTGATATACTATATATAAGTAAAAAAAATTTCTGCTTATGTAAAATATCGGAGGAATGAAAATGAACCACCCAATCAGACGTATATCAGCTCTTGCCCTGTCTGCATTGACTCTTGCCGCCGCATTTTCCGGCTGCGGTAAATCCGTTGACGCCGTAAATCAGGGTGAGGTTCAGACGCTGTTTGACCTTGAAAATAAGGTTTTCATTCCCGATGTCAATATGATGGTTTCAACGGACGGAATATATTCATTCTCGCTGTTTGCAAGCCGGTTTACGTCTATTTATAATCAAATACTCGAAAACGAGCCGAAGTGCATTCTTACCCTTGCGTCGGAGGATGAGCGCGAGGAAGACAAGACTCCCTACTTCGGATATGACGCATACCGCTATGATTTAAAAACTTACGGTGTGTCTCCTGATTCTCCGACTCTTACTTTATATACCCCCAGGTCGAACAGCTCGATATATGAGATGAGAATGACGTTTGATGCTGAGAATTATACAGAAGAGTATTATAATATTTATAAACAGATGTGTCTGTGCACATTCAGAATTATGCTTCCCTCGTGCCCGGACAGCGAATTGACAGATTTATTCGATGCTCTTTATAATTCGGCGATGGATAATAATTATACGGACGAATATAAGCGCCCGCCTCAGTCTCTTTTCAGAAGTAAAAATGCGGGTCTGTTTTCGTACTACGATAACGGAACGATAAACATAAGTCTGCTTCCGCTGGATGATTTGTTCTTTGACTCGCTTGTCGGAAATGAGGTTCATATTTATGATATTTCGCCAAAGAAGAGTTATGATTCTGCCGATTCGGACGATGATTAATGTTTTCAATTGAATCGGGCTTTTGTACTCAGTTAAAATTACATAAAAAAAATCCGTTCCGCATGCGCGGAACGGATTTTTGCGTATTCACTATTGAATCTTATTTGTCGAGATTTCTCGTGCAAACAGTAACGGTTTTGAAAACATCCTCGAATCTGTTGAGAGCTTCGTCAATGATTTCATCTGTATCTGCAAGAGAAGTGTAAAGACGGCTGCCGGCAAGAGTAACAAGACCGTGAGCCATGTATGCCGCGCCCATCTGCTCCATAGCAACCTTTCTTCTGAGCATTTCGGGTTTAGCCTTGAGCATGGGAACTACGGATTTAAGAACGTTGAACGAGCTGAAATCGTAGCTCATAGCGCCCGTGCACTCGAGGTGAACGATAGAGCCCTGGTTGTATACAACAAACGGAAGAGCGTATCTGTCGACAAGCTCCTGGAGACCTCTTGTAAGTCTGTCGCCTGCAAGACCTGCTTTTTCGCATGCGTTGGTCTTTTCAATCTCCTGAATAGCGCAGTAGCCTGCATAGGATGAAAGCGGGTTGGCAGCGAGAGTACCGCCGACATATGCACGCTTCATCATGGTGCCTACGCCTGCCGCCATACCGCTGACATACTCTTTCTTACCGCCTACGCCGCCTGCTGCGGGATATCCGCCGGCAACGATTTTGCCGAAGATCGTAAGATCGGGTACTACGCCGAAGTAGCCCTGCGCTCCGCCTAAGCCTACACGGAAGCCTGTAACAACTTCGTCGAATATCATAAGAGCGCCGTACTTGTCGCAGAGTCTGCGTACGCCCTTGTTATAATCAAAATCAATGGGTCTGGTTCCGCTCTCGGGACCTACGGGCTCTACGATAACAGCAGCCGTACCGCCCTTGAGCATATTGATTCTCAGCATGGATTCGAGCATGTCGAGATCGTTGGGTCTTACCTCGTCGGTAGTGCCGTAACAGCTTCTGGGAATACCGTGGGACTCAAGGAAGCTTCTCGAACCGGGAATTTTAAGACCGTAAACCATCTGATCCGACCATCCGTGGTATGCTCCGCCGACCTTGATAATTCTCTTTGCCTTCGTAGCGTTTCTTGCAACGCGGATAGCCGCCATGACGGATTCGGTACCCGAACCGAGCATGCGGAACATCTCTACGTTGGGCATGTGCTTGTTGATTTCCTTAGCAAGAAGAAGCTCGCCCTCATGGAAAAGTCCGGTTACGGGGCCGCACTCTTTGATGAGTTTGATAACTTTTTCCTGAACGGGTTTGTAATTGCTTCCGAGAATGGTGGGACCGCCCGCCTGAAGGAAGTCGATATACTGGTTGCCGTCTCTGTCGTAGAGGTAAGCGCCGTCTGCCTTAGTTACGCAGATGGGGAACGGGAAGTTAAAAGCGAGGTTGTGCTGAACTCCTCCGGGAATATACTGCTTAGCCTCGGTGGTGATTTCCTTTGACTTAGCGCACTTTGTCTCAAAATGGTCGAGAACTCTTGCGAGTTCGTCGTCGGAAATACAGTAGATAGGCTGAGAGGTAAGGTTGTTAAGTCTGGCATAGATGTCTTTGGCATCCTGCCAGTTGCTGATAGCGTAGCCGTTACTCATGTTTAATATCCTCCTGATCTTTCAGAAAATTAATAAATTTCTGTATTTTATCGTTAGTTTCGTCCCGATCGTTAAAAGCCTCTTTGTTTATAAACTTTTGGAAAATCAGTCCGAAATATGATCCTAAAATAAATGCGGAAATATCTTTCGGTGAAAAATTCTCTTTAAGCTTGGCATAACCGGATTCGGCTATTTCCGAACGCATTATCGTGTCTATCTGCGCGACGGAGTTTTTGCCGTCGTAGAGAATACTCCGAATGAACAAATCTATCATTAAATTCGGATACGGGTACGTGTCAAACGTAAGCCTTTCGAAAATCGAGCTGATGCTGTGCGAAGAGCATGTCGCGTTTAAAATGTCGCCTATTTCTTCGTTTGCAATCTGATTCATCAAATCGTCAAGCGATGTAAAGTGCGTGAAAAAAGTGGAACGCGAAATATCTGCGTTTTCGCTGATCTGATCTATTGTGACATTACCGATGCCTTTTTCCTCAAAAAGCATCTTTGCGCTATGCATTATCGCCTTGTGCGTTCTCTCACGTTTTTTCAGGCGGTGTTTATGCTCCATTTTCTGTCTCCGTTCTTTTTTTAATCATTATACAATGTATAAACGCGAATGTAAAGCATAAATTTGAACATGAGTGTAAAAAACGACATATTTGCGCTATGTGACTATTTTTTAATATCTTTCAATTTGCGAATGATTTGCATATTGACAAGTGTGTATTTGAATGATATAATAATTTGCGAATGAATCGCAAATTTGAGAGATGATAAAACATGTCTAAATATATGACAAAGCAGAGAAGAATACTTACGGATTATTTTATGTCGCATGTCGACGAGCAGCTGACGGCAAAGCGTATCGCAAACGAGCTTACCCCCTGCGGAATAAGCGTCAGCGCAATATACAGAAATCTTTCCGATATGGAGTCCGACGGGCTTATAAAAAGAAGCTCTAAAAACGGTTCCCGTGAGGTCTATTATCAGTACACCGCGGCGAGAAAATGCGCGGGATGTTTTCATCTGACGTGCAGAATATGCGGACGGGTTTTTCACATGAACCCGTCGACAGCGGGGCTTATGCTCTCGCGCGTTGCAGACGAGGACGGATTCTATATCGATATGTCCGATACCGTAATTTTCGGAGTTTGTTCAAAGTGCGCCGAGGCGTGAGAAAGTGTTAATACTATGAAAAAAAGATTATTATTTTTAATTTTAATATCGGTTATGTGCGTTTTGTCCGTCTTTTCGTCGTGTGCAAAACCGGGCGCGGACGACGGCGGAACGGACGGAAAAAAAATAATAACCGTTTCGGTTTTTCCCGTGTATGACTGGGTGCGTGAGGTCTCGCGTGATTCGGACGGGGTCGATGTCCGCCTGCTTATTGATTCGGGAACGGATATGCATTCGTATCAGCCGTCGGCTGCCGATATACTTAAAATTACAAAATCCGATATGTTTATATTTATCGGCGGGGAGAGCGACGAATGGGCGCAGAAGGCGTTGGAGAACGATTCCTCGTCAAAAACAGAAGGTTTGTCCGTCTCTGACGCGCTTGAAGATTACCTTCTTACGGAGGAGGAGCTTCCCGGAATCGAGGATAAACATTCTCATGCCCATGAAGAAGCGGGCGAAACAGAGAACGACGAGCACGTTTGGCTTTCGTTAAAAAATGCGGAGGTTTTCACGGATATTATTGCAGAGAAGCTTGCTTCGACAGATCCCGAAAATGCGGATTTATATTATAACAATGCAAAGAATTATGTAAGCCGTTTGTCAGAGCTTGAAAACGAATATAATTCCGTTGTAAAAAACGCAAAAAGAGACGTTATCATAGTCTGCGACAGATTTCCGTTCAGATATCTTACGGACGAATTTTCAATAAAATATTACGCGGCTTTTTCGGGCTGTACGTCGGAAACGGACGCGAGCTTTAAAACAGTTTCTTTTCTTATCAATAAGGCGAACGAATTAAAAACGGACTGCCTTATAACCGCCGACGGCTCCGATAAAAAGCTTGCGCGGACGGTTGCTTCATGCATGAAAGAAAAGGATATTAAAATTCTGACGCTCGATTCCATGCAGACTGTTTCAAAACGGGATATTGACGGCGGAAAAACGTATCTGTCCGTTATGAAAAGCAATCTTGAAACGCTTAGCTGTGCGCTTGATTCGGAGGAAAAATAAAATGGTACAATGTATTTGCCGTGATCTTTCGGTTGGATATGATTCGAAAATCGTTGCGGGAGGAATAGATTTTACAATAGAAAAAGGGGACTATATCTGTATTCTCGGTGAAAACGGTTCGGGTAAAAGCACGTTCGTTAAAACTCTGCTCGGACTGATAGAGCCTGTATCCGGCAGTATAGAATTTAAAAACCGTAAAAAGAACGGTATAGGCTATCTTCCCCAGCAGACCGAAGTTCAGCGCGATTTCCCCGCGACGGTCGGCGAAATAGTTTTGTCGGGATGTCAGGGGAAGAGCGGTTTGTTCTATTCTAAAAAGGATAAGGCTTCGGCGGAGTATTCAATGAAAAAAACGGGGATATTGAATTTATCGAAAAAAAGCTACCGCGAACTGTCGGGCGGTCAGCAACAGAGAGTTCTGCTCTCTCGCGCCTTATGCGCAGCCGATGATATGCTTCTGCTCGACGAACCTGCCGCCGGACTTGACCCGGAATCAACTGAGATTATGTATTCGATAATAGAGAAATTAAACAGAGACGACGGAGTAACCATTCTCATGGTAACTCACGATATTCCATCGGCAATGCGGTATGCAAAGCACGTTCTTCATATCGGGAAACAGGTGACGTTCTCATCGCGGGACGATTATTTCTTAAAAAATAATGAAAGGGGAGAATACTGATATGGCTTCTTTCTTTTCGAATTTATCCGAATATCTTAACTATCCGTTCGTAAGGTACGCGCTGATAACCGGCGTGCTCATTTCTCTTTGTTCGTCGGTGCTCGGCGTGTCGCTTGTGCTTAAACGGTTTTCGTTTATAGGCGACGGACTTTCGCATGTGGCGTTCGGCGCCATGGCTGTCGCGGGCGTCATGGGGCTTAGCAATGACATGCCGTTGACTCTTTTAATAACGGTTGCCAGTGCGGTGCTCATGCTGTCGGCGGGCAAAAACGCAAAAATAAAAGGCGATGCTGCTGTTGCAATGATATCGGTCGGTGCGCTTGCCGTCGGATATCTTCTTATGAATATATTTCCGTCAACGTCGAACGTTTCGGGCGATGTCTGCTCTACGCTGTTCGGCTCGTCCTCGATTCTGACGCTTACGAAAACGGACGTCATAGCCTGCGCGGTGATGTCGGCTGCCGTTTTGATTCTCTTCGTATTGTTTTACAATAAAATATTCGCCGTTACGTTTGACGAGGATTTTGCGCGTTCGGCAGGAATAAAAACAAAATTGTACAATATTATGACAGCTGTTTCGTCGGCGGTTATAATCGTGCTTGCGATGAATCTCGTCGGTTCCTTGCTTATCTCAGCATTGATAATATTCCCCGCGCTGTCGGCTATGCGTATGTTCAGAAGCTTTAAATCCGTAGTTATCGCATCCGCCGTATTTTCGGTTATCTGTTCCGTTGCCGGAATTCTTATTTCGGTTTCTGCCTCAACTCCGGTCGGCGCGACGGTTGTCGCGGCGGATATAGCGGGATTTTTTGTTTCATGCGCGGTCGGAAGAATAATCAAAAAGGCGTAAAGTTTTAGGCGGTACAGAGTGCTCGAAGCAGCTGTTACCTGTGGCAGCCATCTGAAAAAGGCACAGAATGAATTGTTTTTTTTACCCATCCCACATTGAACCGGGGGGGGGATTTGTACTTAAAAGTCCAAATAAAAGCACGAACTTGAAATTTCGTTCGTGCTTTTATTTGTTTACAGCCTTTTTGATTTCTTTTATAATGATCTGTATTAAAATATAGATTCTCGTGCTTTTGAGCGCGAAGCCGACTTTATGCATAGCTGCTTTGAATCCGGCAGACGTTGTGCAGACAGCAGGTTCTGTTTCTTTGTCGGGTGTGATATATAAAATATTTTACACTAATTTTATTAAAAAAATCTATGCATTTTTCGTATAAAAGCAGAGCTTTGTTTTGTTGAAAAAGTCTACGGAAAGTGGTATCATTTATTCGGTGATATAAAATGAAAGAGATAAAAAAAGTCAGCATTATAGGTCTCGGAGCTATCGGTTCGTTTTTTGCTTCGCGTCTTAAATCCGCGGCGGATGTTACCGTTGTTGCGGGCGGAGAGAGAGGCGAGAAACTGAAAAAAGACGGATTGATAATAAACGGCAGTCAGGAGTATTTTAACGTCGTTTCTCCCGAGGATAATTCGGATAAAGCCGATCTTGTCATTATAATTACAAAGATGACGGGACTTAAAGACGCTCTTGAAGACATCAAAAATCAGGTGGATGAACACACGATTATAATGTCTCCTCTTAACGGAGTCGAGAGCGAGGATGTTGTTAAATCCGTTTTCGGTGATAAGAATGTTTTGTATTCTCTCGTCAGAATCAGCAGTGTTAAAAAGGGTAATGTCGTAAATTTTGAGCCTAACGTAGCTATTGTCGAATTCGGAGACGTAAAAAACGAATCCGATAATTTAAGCGAGAATGTAAAAGCCGTGCGCGCTCTTTTCGAAAAAGCAGGAGTAACATATAAAATTCAGCCCGACATGATAAAAGCCGAGTGGGAGAAATTTATCTGCAACGTAAGCGAAAATCAGGTTACGGCGGTTCTTGACATTCCGTTCGGTGCGTGGCGGTCGTCAAAAGAAGCTAACGATTTGAGAATCAATACCGCGAGAGAGGTTATCGAGGTCGCAAGGAAAAAGGGAATTGAACTTGACCCCGATTACGCCGTCAAGCACCTCGAATTTTTAAATAAGTTTCCGTCAGAGAGTAAAACTTCGATGCACCAGGATATTCTCGCCGGCAGACATACGGAAAAGGATATGCTGTCGGGAGCCATGATAAGATTCGGCAAAGAGACGGGCGTGCCGACTCCGTATAACGAATTTTTGTATAATGCTCTCTGCGTACTCGAGCAGAAAAACGACGGCAAAATAGCGGGAGCGGAAAAATACCGCGCGCATTAATAAATTTAAAATTTAACAGCTTTATTTAAAAAGATGTAATCTCCGAAAATGAGGGTTACATCTTTTTTATTTCCAGAATATGTCTCCTGTTTCCCGAAATTAAAAAAATATTGATTTAGGAAAACAGAATCTGTTCATATAAGTAAACCAAGGCTTCGGCGATTCAGTCCGAAGCCTTGGCTGTTATCCGGAAATAATAAAAACTCTGTTGTTTTTTATTGGAAAAGATGTGGATTGATGTTTAACAAATTACAGTGTAATCAGAAATCAAATTTATCTTCCCAAAACGCTAATGCGTTATGGGGTTTTTCATATTTTTTGCCCGTTTCGAGTTTTGCCGAAATTCTCAGCGCACATCTCGCGTCCTTTGCCGTGATCTTCATATCAAGATCGGTGTCGGATAAAATAAAGAATTTTTTACCCTCCGACATGTTTTCGGGCGCGGAGTCGAGTTTTGCAGTGTAGCGTAAAATTTTTCTTGCGTCGGAAGCGCTCGGAGCGTAATTAAAACTGAACTCATCCGCAGTCACGCGGTCGCTGCCGTCGTCGGCCGCACTTGCAAATGACGGAAATACTGCCTTTACGTTGTCGTCATTTAGAATTGCTTCAAGATCCGACGGTTTTATTTTAAGCATAGAGGCAGGAACTAATTTGCACGGCGCTGTAATAAGATTTTCGTATTTTTTCTGAACTTCATCGGTAAATGAATTAAATACAACGGTGATATAACCTGTTTCCCATTTGCTTATTTTGTCCCGAAATTCGGGTGAGATTTTAGCCCCGTCTGTCTTTTCCGCGAGTTTAACGAAATGACTGCCGAATTTGTCGGCGTATGCTTTGTAATATTCGTTTTCGAGGTATGAAACATTTACTCCGTCAACTGTAAGAATCGCGCTGTCGTTTGAAAAACCGTATTTAACCTCACTGTCGGCATATCCCAAAACCGAAAACGAAGAAACTGCGGCTGCGGAGAGTAAAACGGCTGATACAAGTTTAGGTAAGATTTTCATTTAAGAGCCTCCTATCGTAAAAAAAGACAAACAGAGTTCTTATATTTTTCGCAATTATATTTTATAATAGAAAATTAAAAAAACAATACGAAATTGGAAATATGGAGAAAAAATTAACAAAAAAATCAAAATATTTAAAATAATTTAAGCTATTAAGGATAAAAACCGGGATGAATAAAACGCAGACGTCTTTTCATCCCGGTTATTATTATTTAATTGTTTCTATTTTTATAAGATTCGTATTTCCGGACTGACCGTTTATCTCTCCGCAGGTAATAATAATGCTGTCGCCTTTTTCGAGATTCAGACTCTTTTTTGCCGCCTTGACAGCGTGGTAAAACAGTACGTCCGTCGAATCAAAACGTTCGCTTAATACGGGTATAACGCCCCACGAAAGAGCTAATTTATACCATACGGCTTTATTCGTCGCCATGCCGATAATGTCGGTCGGCGCTCTGAAGCGCGATACCATTCTGACCGTCATGCCGGAAATTGACGTAACAACAATAGCTTTTGCATTTATATCGATAGCCATTCCGCATGTAGCGTGGGATATTGCGTCGACGCGGTTTTTGATTTTAAAATCGGCTGTGCGGAAACGCTTTGAATAGTGAATGTGCTTTTCTGTTTCGTTTACTATTTCAGCCATTGTTTTTACTGTTTCAACGGGGTATTTGCCCGCCGCAGATTCGCCCGAGAGCATAACCGCGCTTGTTCCGTCATATACGGCGTTTGCAACATCGGAGATTTCGGCTCGGGTCGGACGCGGATTCGTTATCATGGATTCGAGCATTTCCGTAGCGGTGATAACGCGTTTTCCTAACAGACGGCATTTTGTAATGATATACTTCTGAAGCGCGGGAAGCTCGGTAAACGGAACCTCTACTCCTAAGTCGCCTCTGCCTATCATAATACCGTCGCACGCTTCGCATATTTCCTCAATATTGTCTATACCTGTGCGGTTTTCGATTTTTGCGATAATATCGATGCCGTCTCCGCCGTTTTCATTAAGGAACGTTTTTAAATCGATAAGATCCTGCTTTCTCGAAACGAACGAAGCCGCTATATAGTCGACATTGTTTTCTATGCCGAAGAGAAGATCGGACTTATCCTGTTCGCTTAAATAAACCTGATTTAAAACCTTGCCGGGGAAGCTCATGCTCTTGCGGTCGGAGAGGTCACCGCCTGCTATGACGCGGCAGCGAATGTCGGTGTCCGTTTTATCCGTTACCTCAAAAATGACAAGACCGTTGTTTACAAGAATTCTGTCGCCCGCGTTCATTTCGTCGGCAAGACCTGCGTACGAAACAGAAACGCAGTTTTCGTCACCGATAATATCGCGTGTGGTGAATGTAAAATAATCGCCGTCGTTTAAGTGGATTTTGCCGTTTTTGAACGTTTTTATTCTGTATTCGGGACCCTTTGTGTCGAGCATGATTGCAATCGGCATTTCGAGAGTTTCGCGCACGTGTTTTATCATGCTGATTTTTTCAAGATGATCCTCGTGCGTGCCGTGCGAGAAGTTAAGACGCGCAACGTTGAGTCCCGCCTTACACATTTGGGAAAAAATCTCAGGGTCACTGCTCGCGGGACCTATGGTGCATACAATTTTCGTTTTTCTCATTATGTTATCACTCTTTGCTTTATATTCTAAATTACCTCATTTTAATTATATCTCATTATTGAATAAAATGCAATAAAAAAACGAGACTGCCCAATCGCAGTCCCGTAATAAATTATCTGTTTTTAAACTTACGACCTTTTTCGTTTAAGCGCTTCATCGCTTTTATAAAGTCCGCGCGGGTTATATAGTCGGGCTTATGCGCCCATTCGGTCGTCTGGACGAATTTGTCCGCCATGGTTTCGAATTCCGACTCGTCGATTTCTATATCGTCGAAGCAAACGGGCAGTCCGATTGACGAATTGAATTCCATAATCCGGTCAACCTCGCTATCCTTTTTTTCGAATTCAAGCAGACAGAGAACACCGAGGGAAACAACTTCTCCGTGCAGGTGTTTGTGTCCTGATTCCGTAACGGTAGAGCCGTAGTAAATGCAGTGCGCGAGCGTCGAATTATAATAGTAATCATTGACGGTAGTCATCATGTTAGAAACAATTCCCGTTGAAACGATTATGTCAAGCGTAACCTGATCGAGCGCGAACGAGGGCTTTTTCTCCTTAATCGAGCGAAGAGCTTCCGCAGAGTATTCGAGCAGGGGGTCGGTGCAGACCCGGCTTATCTGTCGGCCCATTAACGGCGTGTGCGTAAGAACATGACCGTTTGATGCAAATACCGCCTCGTACTCCTTGCTCAGTGCGTCGCCGATACCCGCCCACAGAAGCTTTTCCGGTGAATCAGCTATGACTGCCGAGTTTATAAAGCAGTGGTTTGCAAGCTTCGGGTAATAGTAATCCTTAAACGTTCCGTCCTCGTTATAGAAAACCGATATAGCCGTGACTGCCGCACAGTTTGAGGCTACTGTCGGAAATGTAAACAACGGTTTATCAAGCTTGTCGGCAACATATTTTCCCGTGTCGCACGCCCTGCCTCCGCCAACGGCGAAAATCATGTCCGCATTTCGCACAGCAGGGTTTGCAATAAGCTTATCTCCGTTTTCGTATGTAGAATTTCCGCCGTATTCGATAAAGTCAATAAGCTTGACGTCGGAACCCTCAACACCCTTAATGAGATGTTTTTTAGCCTTGCTCAAAGCTGTTTTTCCGCCTATGACCGCTGCGGTTTTACCGTAAAAGCGCGTTACGTACGGTATCTGCTTATAGCAGTCCGCGCCGATTGAATAAGAGGGGAGATAAAGACTGTAGTTTGAATTGTATTCTGCCATAAAAATCACGTTCCTTTTGAATATAAAGAAAACCGCTTATAGCGGTTCCGGACTGTCGATAAAGTACCTGAACCACGCCGAAAAAATAACTATATGTTGTTTTTTTTACCTAAAAAAATTTTTTATCGATAATTTGCAAACATATTTTTATTCTTATTGAAATGTCCCGAAACCTGATAATTTCGGGGCATTTGCGTTTTTCGTTTTTTTCTCGCTGCGGTACTTTTGTACAGCAACGCTCTAAAGAAAACGAAATTCAGGCACATTCTCGGCAGTCTCACAGCGTATCGAAAACTACTTTTTCGACACGCTGAAAGCCTCGTAATCGAGGCTTTTTTTATTTGACTTTATTTTCTTTGTATGATATACTGATACAAACTGATACTAATTACTATCAGAGGTATTGTTATGAATATAAATATTTTTTCAAAAATAATAAAAGATAAGCATTTTCCGAATTATGATAAGCTGAAGTACAAATACGGTGAGGACTTCGGCGAATTTTTAAAGGTATTGGATGAGTTATATTATACGCCCCTGCCGTTAAACGACTTCAACGGGAATAACATCGTATACATTGACAATTTTACCCCACTCAGTCAAAACGCCGTAAAACTTTTATTAAAACCGCAGTATCAAAACTATTCCGTAAAATCCGCGGAAAACGAGATTATAGCAACATCCGCAATAGAAAATATTGATTTCAGCCGTGACAGTGTGCGCAGGATTCTCAAAGGAATGGCTCCCGCCGACGAAGAGGAGAGCAGAATCGAGGGGATCAAACGCGGACTTGATTTTATATCCGATACAAGCAATAAAATCACCGAAGAAAACTTTTACAGGCTCTACATGACGGCTATCGGAGATTTTCTTGAGGACGAAAACAGACTGAAAGACGGCGAATTATATCGTCACGATACCGTTTACGTCGTCAGCGACCGGGTCGAACACGCGGGTATCGAACACGGGAAACTGGGTGCATATATGAAAAAACTTTTCGATTTTATAAACCGAAAAGACGACATCAACGACCTTGTCAAGGCCGCCGTAATTCATTTTTATATAGCATTTCTTCACCCGTATTTCGACGGGAACGGCAGAATGGCAAGGCTCGTTCATCTGTGGTTTCTTGTTCAGAACGGTTACCGCTCCGCGCTGTTTATTGATTTCTCGGGTAAGATAGAAAAGAACCGCAAAGCGTATTACGACGCATTTACGCTCATAGAAGAAAACAAAAAATCCTCCGGTAAAATCGACGTTACGCCGTTTGTTCTGTTCTTCACGAAATACGTTTATAATGAAATCAATAAATACTCCGCCGATACGGACGTTATTAATTTATACGAAGAAGCACAGAGAGACGGAAAAATTACAGACAAAGAATCAAAGCTGTGGAAATTCGTACTCTCATTTTACTCCAACGATGAATTTTCGACAAAACAGCTTGAAAAGGATTTCGGTAACGCCGCCTACGCGACAATCAGAGGCTTTGTTCTTAAATTCGAAAAACTCGGCTTGCTCACATCCGTAAAATACTCGTCAAGAGTTAAATACAAAATAAATCGATAATCCGTTATTTATACACCCCGACCGCAATCACCGTTCTGCCCTTTTTCGTTCTGCCTTTTTCACCCGAAAATACGAATTTGCCGTATCCTCTTACGGAAACGACGTCGTTTTCGCAGAGCTCCTTTGAAACGGAAACAACGGATTTCGAATTTACAAAAGCCCTCTCGCTCTCAATTAAATTCTGCGCTTCGCTCCTCGACAGCTTAAAAACACCCGCGATTACGCAGTCGATTCTTATTGACGATACGATTATTTCGATGTTTTCGCTTCTGTACAGTTTACCATCGGGGATATTGTCCGCAGCCTCGCATTTTACGCTCGTATGCTTTACTTTATCAAGCTTTTCGCAGATGTAGTCCGCCATTTTGTCCGTTGTGAAAATATACGCTTCGTTATCCTTTACGGCGATATCGCCTATCTGATCGCGTTCGATTCCGAGGTTCATCAGCGCGCCCAAAAAATCACGGTGCGTAAGGACGTCGGAAAACTTAGCGTTCAGCGGGGAGATTTTAAGTACGGTTATCGGAAAACTCTGATCCCACCCTATTTCGTTTTCGTCCCCGAACCGCGCCATATTTCGTTCGGTCAATTCTGCTCCGCCGTAGAATATATATTTGCAAAGTTCACGTTTCATGCTCTCGATATCGCTCTGCTGAGCCGGCGTCAGAAACGGAGTAAAAAAATACCGTCCGCTCTTTTCGGCCCTTAATGAAATATCCTTTATATGACCCATAAATGCTTTATCCGTAATTTTCACCCTCTGAAAAAGCCCGTCTCCGTAAGGGAAGCGGGCTTTTATCTTTATTTTTATTTGTCTTTATCCGCACATTCGTCGGATTTATCCTTATCTTTTTCTCTGTCCTTTTTATCCTTTGAACGCTCTTTTTCCTTCTGTTCCTCGTCATCATCTTCCGGAATCGGGGTTATCTCAATTTTAACCTTTGCGATACGGCGTTCCTCTACGGACAGCACGGTAAATTTAATATTTTTATACTCGACGACGTCCATATCTCCGTCCACGGGCAGATATCCGAGCTTGGAAATTAAAAATCCCGCAAGAGTATCGTATTCGCCCTCGGGAATCTCGGCATTGATAAGCTCGCAGACCTCGTCAATATTCATAGTTCCGTCAACCGTGAACGTATTGTCGTTTAATTTCGAAACCTCATCGTCCTCATCGTCGTATTCGTCCTGAATATTTCCGACTATCGACTCTATAAGATCCTCCATCGTGATAAGACCGGCAGTTCCGCCGTATTCGTCTACGACTATGGCAATCTGTATGTGTTTTTCGATAAGCTCGGTGAAAAGCTCACCGCATTTTTTCGACTCGGGAACAAAATACGCCTCGCGCATTATCTCTCTTACAGTCTTTTTATCGGGAATTCCCGATTTTATATACTGTAAAAGATCCTTTACATATACGATACCGATGATGTTGTCGGGGTCGTCGTCATATACGGGGATACGCGAATATCCCTCGTCAATTGCGACCTTTATAACGTCGGCAATCGAATCATTTCCCTCAACCGCGGTCATATCGACTCTGTGAGTCATCAAATCTCCCGCGTCAATATCGTCAAATTCGAATATATTGTTAATCATCTCGGCCTGGGTATTTTCGATAACGCCTTTTTCCTCGCCGGCGTCAACCATCATAAGGATTTCCTCCTCGGTGACGGAATCCTCGTCCGCGTTGGGGTCGAGACCTATAAGTCTTACAACTAAATTTGTCGAAACCGAGAGTATTTTAACAAACGGCTTTGTAACCTTTGCGACGAAAAGCAATACGCCGACTACCGCAAACGAAACCTTTTCGGGCTTCTGCATAGCGATTTTCTTAGGCACAAGCTCGCCGAGAACAAGTGAAAAATACGACGTCAGAATAGTAATAAGTATCATCGACACGGTGCCGATAACGCCCCCCGGCGCGTTCGGGTACTTCGTCATAATCCATGACGTAAGCTGTTCTGCAAAGCTCGACGAAGCGAACGCACTCGTTAAAAATCCCGCGAGCGTAACGCCGATTTGAATAGTCGATAAAAAGTTTGACGAATTTTTTGTAAGCTTAAGTACCTGTTTTGCTTTTTTGTTACCCTCGCCTGCAAGCTTCTCCATCTTCGTGTCGTTAAGAGATATGACCGCTATCTCACTCATCGCGAAAAAGGCGTTGACGAAAATAAGAATCAGCAGAATGACAATCTGAAGAACGTTATCCGTCCAGGTTGATTTTACGGCAGCGTCAAGAAACATAGGCTGACGGGTTATAGCCCCTATAATACTTCCGGGGTCAGGGTCTGACATAGAGCAATTTGCCCCTTTCAAATATTTACTAAAGCCGAAGTCAACGGCTTTGGCGTATATTATACACTATATGATAACAAATGTCAAATGCTCCGCCTGACATAAATATTATAATAAAAATATTAACAGAGCATAAACATAGAAATCAACATTTTACTATGCAATGCGATATAAAATAACACACGTGTAATTTTATTAACATTTTGTTCACATGTCTTGTAAAAGGTATACATATTTATTTGTTAGATTATGATAATGTAAAGATACTATGATAGGATCGAATGATATGGACAATACAGGATTAAAAATCGCGGTCATTGCCGACCTTCATTATTATTCCCCTTCTCTCGGAACAACGGGTAATGCGTATGAACTGCGTTCGGCGCAGGATCAGAAATGCCTTGCCGAATCCGGTGCAATCATCGATTCCGCGTTCGAATCCATAAAGAAAAGCGGAGCGGACTGTGTTCTTATCGCAGGCGACCTTGCAAACAACGGAGAGAGAGTCTGTCACGAGGAAGTATTTGAAAAAATCAGCGACTTAAATAAATTTCTTCCTGCCTACACCGTCTATGCAACGCATGACTGGTGCTGTGACAACGACGCAAAGCGTTTCGAGGGAGACAGTGTTTTTCATTATGACGACACCTTGACTCCGCCCGAATTAAGGGAGCTTTATGCCCCGTTTGGTAAAAACAGAGCCGAGAGCGAATATATAACCCACCTTGAAGCTTCTTCTTATTCATTGAATATAGGCAAAAATATCCGCCTCATAGCGACGAACGACGACCAGAACGGAAAGGGCGCGTCGGGCTACACGGACGAACACCTTGACTGGATTCTGTCCGAATGTAAAAAAGCTAAGGCTAACGGCGAATATATCATTTTAATGCAGCATCATATGCTGATAAGCAGTATTTCCGAAATCATCAGCAAAAGTCAGCATATCGGCGATAATATTGACGTCGCAAACAAGCTTGCAGACGCGGGGGTTTCACTCGTTATCTGCGGACATTCTCACATGCAGAGAACAACGCGTTTTGTTTCAGACAACGGTAATACTCTTTATCAGCTTAATCAGGGCGCGCTGTGCGGTTACCCGGCTCCGATAACATACCTTGAGATTAACGGCGAGGAAATGAATGTTTCCGTCGAAAGTCTTAAAGAATTCGAATATAACGGAAAAACGGAAACGCTTGATTACATAAAAAAACATACGCAGAACGTCGTGTTCGCGCTTTTGGAATACGCCGCGAACGACAGAGATAAATTTTTTAAGCTTTTGGAGAACAACGGCATTTCGACAGACAGCATTAAAAATATTTATCCTGTTATAAGTAAATGTGCGCACTACGCGCTCACCGCGACTGTCGGCAAGGCAGGCAGACTTTTAAACGCACTGACTTTCGGCAAGGGCGTCAATATGAAAGCCGTCAAAAAAGTCGAGGACGATTATCTTATAGATTATATTGCAGACCTTTTCCTGTCCGTTTTTGACGGCAGTGAAAAAACATATGCGCCGTCCGACCCGGTTTACGATATCGTGACCGACGTCGCTTCTCTGCCGAGACGCGCGGTAAAGCTGTTGCCGATAAAGAAGTTAAAGGACGAAAAGGTAATGTCCGTTTTGCTCGAAATCGAGAAAATCGCACACGAACTTTTAGTTCCGTCTAAACCCGATAATCGTCATTTTACATTTACAATGCAATAAACGATTATGATTAATGATATGAAGAAAACGGCTAAAGATATATTTCTTTACGCTGTAACTAAAGCTAATCCGTACACATCGGTATTCAACGACGTTTCGTCAAAGCATTTTAACAACCCGACCGTCGTCGCCGCAGGCAAAGCCGCCGCGCCTATGGCTATGGGCGCGTTTGACGCGTTAAACGGCAAAGCGGAGAGCATAACGGTTTTAACGAAATACGACCACATTCCCGCCGGGATTCCCGACAGCTTTGTCACGTTTGAAGCGGGGCACCCCGTTCCCGACGAAAACGGTTTAAAAGCGACGAAATACATTATAGATAAATGCAAAACGCTCAGTGAACAGGACGAACTTATATTCCTTTTATCCGGAGGGGCTTCCGCCCTGTTTGAATATCCCGAGGTAAGCCTCAACGAATTAAAGGATATTACAAACGAGCTTTTAAAAAGCTCCGCCGATATAACGGAGATAAATACGATAAGAAAAAGGCTGTCAAAAGTCAAGGGCGGTAAATTCGCCCGGGACTGCAAAGCGAAAATCTACTGCGTTATTCTTTCGGATGTTATTTCTAATGATATTTCATCCGTCGCCTCGGGACCGTGCTGTGCCGATATTACGACATGCAACCAAGCCGAAGCGATTATAAATAAATACAATATTCATTTAAGCGATACCGCAGAAAAATTTATAAAAACCGAAACGCCCAAAGCAATAAACAACGTTACCGTTTCGGTAGTCGGCGATATCTCGATTCTGTGTAAAAGCGCAAAGGAAAAAGCAGAGTCTTTAGGTTTTAACGCTCAAATCATTACCGATTCGATGACAGGAGAAGCAAAAGACAGGGCAAAAGAAATCTGCCTTTACGCCATAGACTTACAAAATAGAATAACTGCCCCGACAGCCTTGATTTACGGCGGAGAAACGACCGTCACGGTAAGAGGCTCCGGAAAGGGCGGAAGAAATCAGGAAATGGCTCTGACCGCCGCAAAATTTCTTGATAAGACAAACGGCATAACATTTCTGTCCGCAGGCTCGGACGGTACCGACGGTCCGACAGACGCGGCGGGCGGAATCGTTAACGGTTCAACAGCCGAAATAATGAAAAAAAACGGCGTTGACATTGACCTCGAATTAAAAAACAACGCATCATACAACACGTTGAAAAGCTCCGGTTCGCTTCTGATTACCGGTGCGACCGGAACCAACGTCAACGACCTTACATTGGTATTAATAGATATTAACAATACATAATATATTCTTTTGGAGGAAAATGATATGGAACAGAAATTATCCGTAATGACAGGCGCGACAGGTCACGTCGGCTACGCGCTTCTGCTCGAACTTATTAAGAACAACGAGCCCACGCGCATACTTATCAGAAAGGATTCTAAGATTTTCGACAATATTGACTGCGAACGCGTATACGGCGACGTAACGAATCTCGATTCACTCAAAAAAGCGTTCGAGGGCGCAGACACCGTATATCACCTTGCCGGAATGATCGAAATTGAATCCGGTCATGAGGATAAGGTTTACAACGTAAACGTCAACGGAACAAAAAACGTCGTAGCGGCATGCAAGGCATGCGGAGTTAAAAAGCTTGTATACATGTCGTCGGTTGACACATATCCGCCGCTCCCGGGCAATCAGGTCATGACCGAATTAAGCTCTTATAATCCCTCGATTCTTGAGGGCGCATACGCAAAGACAAAGGCGGAAGCTACGCAGTACGTACTCGACGCGAACGGCACCGACGGACTCGAAACCGTAGTCGTTCAGCCCAGCGCATGCATAGGACCCTACGATTTCAAGGTTTCAAGCGTAGGCGAAATGGTCAGAATGTACTTAAAGGGTCAGTTCCCCGTTTCCATGTCGTTCGGCGGATATAACTTCGTCGACATCAGAGATGTAGCGTCAGGAACATACGCGGCAGCAAAGAAAGGCCGTCCCGGCGAGTGCTACATCCTCTGCGGCGACGTATGTACGGTAGACGAATTTGTAAAATCCATGGCTAAGGCGTGCGGTAAAAAGGCTCCTAAAGTAAAGCTCGGCAAATTTTTCGTGCATGATATCGTCGCTCCCGTTATGGAGGTTGTTTATAAGGTGACGAAGGGCACTCCCCTTATAACGAGATATTCTATAAGAAAGCTTCTCTCCAACTGCAATTTCTCATATAAAAAGGCGCACGACGAGCTCGGCTATCAGCCCATGAGCGTTGATAAATCCGTTGCAGACATGATTGACTGGATCATCGACAACGAACACATTGGCGAGAAGTATAAGAAAAAGTAATTCATCAAAGCAATATTCTCCTAAATAAACCGAACCGCGAAGCACAACGCACGCGGTTCGGTTTATTTTTTATTGATAATAATTCCGTCATAATACGTTTCACCGTATCTGTGACTTTAAAACGGACAAAACGTTACAAACCTTTTTAATAATTAAAAAAATGCAGAAAACGCCTTCTTTATCCCCGAAGCCGTACATAGGTACTGCGAGAGGGTAGAGAAAACATTTATAATACAGCTTTATTTTATGTCTGCGCCGAAAGATACAGTCCGCCAAGTTTTTGAAAAGAAACTTACCCGGACTTTAGATTTCGGATGCAGAAAACGCCTCCTTTATCCCCGAAGCCGTACATAATTACTGCGAGAGGGTAAAGAAAGCGTTTATAATAACAGTTTTATTTTATGTCTGCGACAAAAGATACAGTCCG
>JALEQX010000021.1 GCA_022763825.1 Oscillospiraceae bacterium
CGTCATTCACAATCCGATAAAGGACAATCTCCCTGACCCGTCCGGCAGAGAGCGAAAAAATATTATCGTCAATTTCTGTCGGCTTGACCCTGTCAAAAATTTAAAACTCCTCATATCGGCGTTTAGAATCTTTTCCGGTGAATATCCCGATTACAAATTGTATATATACGGCGAGGGGCCTCAGCACGATGAACTCATACGGCTGATTGACGAACTCGGACTGAACGGTAAGGTATTAATCAAACCTTTCGAAAAGAATATCCACGAGATTATACTCGATTATAAAATGTTCGTTTCGAGTTCGGACAGCGAGGGCATTTCAAATTCAATAATAGAGGCTATGGGCATAGGTCTGCCGGTTATAAGCACAAACGCAGACGGAGGCGGAGCAAAAGCCGTAATCAGAGACGGTGAAAACGGCTTGATTGTCCCGAAGGGCAATGCCGACGAAATGTACAAGGCGATGAAACGCATAGCCGACGACAGTGATTTCGCTTCAAAACTGTCGGAAAACGGCGTAAAAATCAAAGAGACGCTTTCCGCTCAAAACATAGGAAAACAGTGGATAGACGCAATAGAGAGCGTTTTGTAAAAATAAAAATCAAATCGCTTTTTCGGTTCGGACTTTTTAACATTGAATCAATTTTTTTCAACATTTTATCTTCTTTGTACAGTTTTATTACATCTATTCGGGCATATTTAAATTGAGTTTACATATTTACTTTATGATAACATTATGATAAACTATTACTCAATGGCGGTTTGTCCGCCGGGAGGTAACAACTATGTCCTTTAAAGACACCGCAGCAAGAAAAGCCATGAGCGTAACACTCTCAGTTGCAGTAAATCATTTGAGAAAAGACCCGGATAAAAATATCCCCCTTTTCGCGTCGAGACTTCAGAAATTTTTTGGCAATATGTTTCCGTCTGACAATTTTAAAAAGATGGCTGCCGCCGCGAAAGATAAAAACAACACTTATGTTAAACTTATAAAGAATTTGTTAAACGACGTCGACCCGTCGGTTCTTAAAAAGCTTCTGACAGCAACCGCTTACTACGCGGGAGTTGTCGGAACGAAGACCGTCAGAGCCAACAGGGAGAAGCTCAACTGCAACATCCCGTGGCTTATCCTTATGGACCCGACCAGCGCATGCAACCTTAAGTGCAAGGGATGCTGGGCTGCGGAGTACGGTCATAAATTAAACCTCACGCTTGACGAGATGTCGAGCGTTATAAGACAGGGCAAGGAGCTCGGTACGCACGTTTACATGTACACGGGCGGAGAGCCTCTTATCAGAAAGAACGATATTATAAAATTATGCGAGCGGAATCCCGACTGCGTATTTTTAGCATATACGAATTCTACACTCATCGACCAGGCATTCTGTGACGAGATGAAGAGAGTCGGAAACCTCGTACTTGCGCTGAGCATCGAGGGTACAAAGGAGAGCAACGACGCGCGCAGAGGCGACGGAATTTACGAAAAGACCGTATCTGCTATGGATTTGTTAAAGAAAAACAAGCTTCTGTTCGGACTTTCCGTATGCTATACAAGACTTAACGACGAGTACGTAACGAGCGACGAATTCCTCGATTTAATGATTCAAAAGGGCGCGAAATTCGCGTTCTACTTTAACTATATGCCCGTCGGGCACGACGCGGACAAGGAGCTTATCCCCTCACCCGCGCAGAGAAAATACATGTACTACTGGATTCGTAAAGTCAGAGCGGGCAAGGGCGGAAAGCCCATGTTCATTTTCGACTTCCAGGACGACGGCGAATTTGTCGGCGGATGTATCGCCGGCGGACGAAATTATTTCCATATCAATTCAAACGGCGATATGGAGCCGTGCGTATTCATCCATTATTCGGATTCGAATATCCGCACGCATACGCTTTTGGAGGGACTTAAAAATCCGCTCTTCACCGCATACAGAAAGGGTCAGCCGTTCAACGACAACCATTTAAGACCCTGCCCGATGCTCGAAAATCCCGAGATTTTACGACGAATGGTCAAGGAGACGGGCGCAAAATCGACCGATTTAATCGTAGCCGAGGACGTAGACACATTGTGCGGAAGATGCGACGAGTTCGCAATGGAGTGGAAAGGCGTTGCGGACGAAATCTGGAACTCCACTACCCACCCGAAAACGCATACTCAGTATTACCGCGACGGCGGAAAATCAAAAATGCAGTAATTTAACAGCGCGAAGGACTTGAGAAAATCATCTCCTTCGTGTTTTTTATTAATATTAAGTAGACATTCTTTTTTCATTATGATATATTTTTATAAGGAAGAGTTTTTTATTTTGAGGAGAGAATTATGAGGATTGACGAAATATTAAAAAGCGATAAAATCTCGCTTTCATTTGAAGTTTTTCCGCCCAAAACGGACTCGTCATTCGAATCCGTTAAAAAAGCCGTCGGCGAAATCGCCGGAATGTACCCGTCGTTCATGTCCGTCACATACGGCGCCGGAGGCGGAACGAGCGAGTATACTCTCAATATTGCAAAAAGCATAAACGACATTTATTCCGTCGAGTCGCTTGCGCACTTAACGTGCATTTCCTCGACGAAAAAGACCGTGGAAGCACGCATCGAGGAAATTAAGAACGCAGGAATTGAGAACATTCTCGCCCTGCGAGGAGACATTCCGACAGACGGCAGTTTCGGCACGGATTTTCTGCCCGAGTACCGCCATGCAACCGAGCTTATCGAGGACATCAAAAAGCACGGCGATTTCTGCATAGGATGCGCGTGCTATCCCGAGACGCACCCCGAGAGCGCAAGCCGTGAGGAGGATATTTCATACCTTAAAGTCAAGCAGGACGCAGGATGCAATTTCTTCACGACTCAGATGTTTTTTGACAACGATATTTTTTATAAATTCTACGACGACGCGCTGAACGCAGGCATAAACGTACCCGTAGCCGCCGGACTCATGCCGATTACGAATATAAAACAGCTCGAACGCGCTTCAACGCTCTCGAATTCGTTCATTCCCGATAAATTACGCCGTATCGCCGATAAATTCGGCTCGAATCCGACGGCAATGAAGCAGGCGGGTATTTACTACTGCATTGATCAGATTTTCGACCTTATCGCCTCGGGCGTTACGAATATTCACATCTACTCTATGAATAAGCCCGACTGCGCAAGGATGATCAAAAACGCCGTCGACCCGTTAAGAGGCGGTTCGGATGAATAACGTTATAACCTTAAAATACAAAGAACCGGAGTACAACCGCAGAGAAATACTTCGTTACATGGGACAGAAAACACCCGACGAAATATCGGAAAGACTTATAGACAAGTGCGTCTTACTCACCTCGGGCAAGCTTGATTTAAAGGTCTGTTACGCAATATACCCTCTTAAAATCGAGGGTAACGCCGTCATGTTCGCAGGCGAAAAAATTATAAGCGAAAACCTCAAGAAAAATCTCGCCGGGTGCAAAAGCGTTATACTCTTCGCCGCTACGGCGGGACTTAATATGGACAGGCTTACGTTTAAATACTCGTCTCTCGACTCAGCCATGCACGCGTGTTTGCAGGCAACCGGAGCCGAAAGAGTCGAAAGCCTGTGCGATGTATTTAACAATGAAATCAAGGAAAAATATATTACCTCTCCGAGATACAGCCCGGGCTACGGCGACGTCGGACTCGAAAATCAGCGTATTTTTTTCCGTCTGCTCGACTGCTATAAAAATATCGGCGTAAATCTCGGAGATGACCTTATGATGAAGCCGACGAAGTCCGTCACGGCTTTTATCGGAATAAAGGGTGAGAAGGAATGAACGTACTCGAATATCTTAAAAATAATTTTTTATATTTTGACGGCGGATTCGGCACGCTTTTATACGAACGCGGACTGCCCGCCGGAGTTGCGCCCGAAAGGTGGAATATTACGAATCCCGACGACGTAACGGCTATTCACAAGTCGTATTTCGACGCGGGAAGCAACGTCGCAACGACAAACACATTCGGCGCAAGCATATTAAAATTTGACGAAAACGAGCTTGACGAAATCGTAAAAAACGCCGTAATAAACGCGGACAGAGCGCGGAATCTTACCGATAACAGCGAACCTAAATTCATAGCTCTCGATATAGGACCCACGGGCAAAATGTTAAAGCCGTTCGGCGACCTCGAATTCGAGGAATGCGTAAATATATTCGCACACACCGTAAAACTCGGCGTAAAATACGGCGTCGATCTTGTGATAATCGAGACTATGAACGACTCTCTCGAAACAAAGGCGGCGCTTCTCGCCGTAAAAGAAAATTCAAATCTGCCCGTATTCGTCTCGAACGTATACGGTTCGGATTCCAAATTAATGTCGGGAGCAGACCCGTACGCAATGGCGGCAATGCTCGAGGGCATGGGCGCTCACGCAGTCGGAATGAACTGCTCGTTAGGTCCAAAACAGCTCGAACCCGCCGCGCTCAAGCTGCTCGAGGTATTGAGCGTTCCCATGATAATGCAGCCCAACGCCGGACTTCCCGAGACGGTAAACGGCAAAACGGTATTCAACGTTTCCGTCGAGGAATACGCCGATGTCATGGCTTCTCTTTGTAAAAAAGGACTCAGAATAATGGGCGGATGCTGCGGAACAACGCCCGAATATATAAAGGCGTTAAGAAACGCGACGAAAGACTTAAAACCCGTCGAAATTACGAAAAAAAATCTCTCCGTCGTCTCGTCGTACACACACGCCGTCAGAATCGGCGAAAAGCCCGTACTGATAGGCGAACGAATCAATCCGACAGGCAAAAAGAGATTCAAACAGGCATTAAAGGAACACGACATGTCGTACATTCTCGCGCAGGGAGTCGAACAGCAGGACGCGGGCGCGCACATTCTCGACGTAAACACGGGTATTCCCGAGGTCGACGAAAAGGCGATTCTTACAGATACCGTAAGAGAGCTTCAGGCGGTTATCGACCTGCCGTTACAGATAGATTCGACCATGCCCGAGGCAATGGAGAGCGCGCTGAGAATCTACAACGGCAAAGCCATGATAAATTCCGTAAACGGCAAAGAGGAGTCGATGAAAACGGTATTTCCGCTCGTCAAAAAATACGGCGGAGTCGTCGTTGCGCTGACTCTCGACGAAAACGGAATCCCCGACACGTGGCTCGAACGAGTTAATATCGCCGAAAGAATATTAAAAAAAGCCGAGGAATACGGCATCGATAAAAAAGATATAATTTTCGATACGCTGTGCATGACCGTAAGCGCGGACAAAAACGCGGCGATTACGACCGTCAGGGCATTAAAAGAGATAAAACAGCGCTTCGGCTGTCACACGTCGCTGGGCGTTTCGAACGTATCGTTCGGACTTCCGCAAAGGGATATAGTCAACGGCGCGTTCTTCTCGTTCGCACTCGAAAACGGACTCGACGCGGGCATTATCAACCCGAATTCGGCTGAAATAATGAAAACGTACAGAGCGTACAACGTTCTGCATGCAAACGACGAAAACTGTTCGGAATATATCGCGTTCGCCGAGTCCGTCGAGGCTGTATCAAAAACACAGAACACGGCAAAAAAGCAGTCGAACGCTCCCGAAACGCTGTACGATGCGGTCATAAAGGGTTTTAAAGACCTTGCCGAAACGCTTACGAAAGAGGCGCTTAAAACGCGCGAGCCGTTAGACGTTGTAAACAAGGATTTAATCCCCGCTCTCGACGAGGTCGGCAGAGCGTACGAGGAAAAAAGGGCGTACCTGCCCCAGCTTCTGATGAGCGCGGAGGCGGCGAAGTCGGCGTTCTCGGTCATTAAAAATTCAATGAGCGGTAAAAACGGCGAGTCAAAAGGCACGTTCGTAATCGCGACAGTCAAAAACGACGTTCACGATATAGGTAAAAATATTGTAAAACTTCTGCTCGAAAATTACGGATATGAAGTTATCGATTTAGGCAAGGACGTAAGCGCACAGTCAGTAGTCGACGCGGTTATAAAATATCATGCGCCGATAGCGGGACTAAGCGCCCTGATGACGACTACCCTGCCGTCGATGGAGCAGACCGTAAAGCTCATAAAGAAAAAAGCCCCGTGGTGCAAAACCGTAGTCGGCGGTGCGGTGCTTACAAAGGAGTACGCCGAGAGCATAGGCGCGGACAAGTATTCGTCCGACGCAATGGAAACGGTAAGATATGCGGAAAAGGTGCTTAATAATTAATTCGGAAAATTAATTATTAAGCAGTGATCAGCGGGCATTGTACAGCAGTCAGAAATTACGCAATACTGAACACTATCCACTGAAAACGATAATTTACCTCGGTAAATTATTGTTTTCTATTGACAAAAAATGTTGTCTACGATAAAATTAAAATCGGAGGTTGATACTTATGAACTTAAAGCTCAAATCAGCGCTTATTTCCGTTACTGCGGTTATCGCAGTTTTCCTGAGCGTCGGCGCATACGCCGCTGACAGCGCGGATGACAAGGACGTCATTGCCGGCGGAACGCTTATCGCCGAGGACGCGTCCGGAATTACGGACGAGGACGACTTAACTAAAAGATTCAACGAAATTACCGTTCCCGCCGAAAACAATACAAAAAAACGCGAAGATCCTCCCATTATCAAGCACAACGTTATAATGGGCGATACTAATAAGGACGGCAAGGTTACCGCGGCGGACGCAAGACTCGCGTTAAGAGCTGCCGCCGATCTTGAAGATCTCGATATATTCTCGACAATCGCCGCAGACATCGGCAACGACAGGGTTGTTACCGCTGTTGAAGCAAGAGAGATTCTCCGCGTTGCGGCAAGACTCGACACTTTCGACAGGCTTCATCATCATTCGGTCGAGGAATCGCCCGAAGCTCCCGCATCATGCACAGAGGACGGCAAGACTTCAACTATCTACTGCGCGACTTGTTCAATGATATTCAAAGAGCATGAAATTATCCCCGCAGGTCACAAAATCGTACGCACCGAGGTTCCTCCCACCTGCACAGAGCCCGGCTATACGTATATCGACAAGTGCGAGAGATGCGGTGAGATTATAGCTAAGGGCGACGAAATTCCCGCTAAGGGTCACACCCCCGCCGAGGACGGCGCGCACTGCAAGGACTGCGGAGAGCTTTATAATCCGAGCAAGGCTGTAACCGATTTCGCAAACGGCGATTTCGAATTTACAGGCAAGCAGTACACCCGTGTTGCAGCAAAGGATGAAAAAGAGATTACCGTTCAGCCCGACGACGACTCCGTAATTAAAATGTACATGAAGGACCTTAACATGAAAATGTTAATCGAGACAACGGAGACAAGCGTCGGTATTACCACTCTGAAAACCCCGTACAGTTACAGAAGCTATCTTTACTCAGACGACCTCGGAATCTCGACAAGATACGGCGAGACGCTTATCCGAGTTCTGAAGGAACATCCGAACCTTCATATGATTCTTCTGGATGACGACGAAAATGATGATTTCACGCTCACTAAGACTGTATTCAACGGCAAAGAAGTCACCGCATATAAAACCGTTACGTCGAGTGGAACGTCGATAATTTACGTTGACGGCGACACTCTCGTCGCATTCGAGGATTCAACGGCAAAGAAGCCCGACGTATTCACGGGATTTATTATCGATGAATTCAAGACCGGCACTGCCGATATCACTTACAATCCCGACGATTATAAGGAGGTAGGAAACAAAACGTTCCTGCTTGCAATGTCCGGATATCTCGATTTTCAGTATATCGACATAGTTGATTTTATTGAAAAATTATTCTAATCAAGCTATTTACCGACCGCCCCGCGACGGAGTCAGACTACCCCGTCGGGGCGGTTTTTATATGAGGAGTAAATCAATGGAACATTTAAAAAAACCTAATTTAAAGGACGTAACCGTCACCGGCGGTATGTGGGAGAAAAAGGACAGGCTTAACCGCGAAACGAGCATTTACAGCGTGTACGACAGATTTTCGGACACAGGCAGATTCTCCGCGATTATAAACGGCTGGCACGAGGGCATGGAGCACAAACCGCACATCTACTGGGATTCCGACGTTGCGAAATGGCTCGAGGGCGCGGCGTATATCATAGAAAAGCACCCGGATAAAAAATTGGAAAACATGTGCGACGAGACGATTGAGGCTATTGCAAAAAGACAGGACGCGGACGGCTATTTCAACTCGTATTTTCAGCAGTGCGAACCCGAGGCGAAATTCACGCGCAGAGTCGACCACGAAATGTACTGCTGCGGTCACTTTATCGAGGCTGCTGTCGCATATGCAGAAGCAACGGGCAAAACGCTCCTGCTTGACGTCGTTAAAAAATACGTCGATTTAATCGAAAAGGTATTTATAAAAGAAAAATCGGCGCCGTTCTTTACCCCCGGACATGAGGAAATAGAGTTAGCGCTCGTAAGACTTTACGAATATACAAATGAAAAAAAATATCTCGAAATGTCAAAATATTTTATTGACGAGAGAGGCAGAAACAAAGAGGACAACTACGAGTGGAACACCGAGTACGCGTTACAGGATTACGCCCCCGTCAGGGAAATGACAACGGCTGAGGGTCACAGCGTAAGAGCATGCTATCTGTACTCGGCAATGACAGACGAAGCGCGGGAGTATTCCGATGATGAAATGCTCTCTGCGTGCGAGAAAATATTTGACAACATAATTTATAAAAGAATGTACATAACGGGCGGAATCGGCTCTACATATCAGTCCGAAGCGTTCACATTGGACTACGACCTGCCCGACAAGACGGCGTACACAGAGACGTGCGCGGCAATATCGCTGGCGTTCTTTTCAGAGAGAATGAGCCGTACGATTCTTAATTCAAAATACGCCGACACATTCGAGCGTGCGCTGTATAACGGCATACTCTCGGGCGTTTCGCTCGACGGCAAGAGATTTTTTTACTGCAACCCCTTAAAGGTCATCCCCCGTCTTCACTACAGAAACAAGTGCATGACGAAGCCTCACCGCGAGTTTCAGCCGTACGAGAGAGTCGAGGTTTTCGACTGCTCGTGCTGTCCGCCGAATATTAACAGGTTCATTTCGTCGCTCGGCAGGTACATCTACGCCTACGACGAGACTAAAGTCGTACTGAATCAGTTTATCGAAAACGAGGCTGAATTCGACGGCGTTAAAATAAGCGTAAAGACAGATTATCCTATGTCGGGAGCAGTAAAAATAAACGCTTCGGGCATGGGGGATAAAAAACTCCTTGTAAGAATTCCCGCATGGTGCGAAACGTTTAATGTAAATAAAAATTATGAAATAAAGGACGGCTACGCATATTTTACTTCAGACAACGGCTCAATTGAACTCAGTATCGAATTCGATATGCCCGTAACGTTCGTCGAAGCCGACCCGAGAGTCGAGGAGTGCGCCGGGAAAATTGCCGTCTGCCGAGGTCCCGTCGTATACTGCGCGGAATCATGCGATAACGGAGAGAATTTATCCGCGCTCGCACTCGATACATTAAATCCGCAGTTCGAAATCGAAAATAACGACGAATTCGAAAACACGATAACCGTAAACGGTTTCAGAAATACGCATGGGAAAAATATGCTCTATTCAAAACTCGGCTCGGGCGAAAAAACGAATGTCAGAATTAAAATGATACCGTTTCACGCATTCGCAAACAGGGGCGGGAGCGAAATGTTCGTCTGGATGAACAAACAATAATTTGCAAGTAAATTATTGTTTGTTCAAGTAAAAAGTTAAAGATAATACGCAAAACCGGATTATACAAAAAGAGGGATCCTATTTGAAAAAGAAAAATGATGAAACAGCCATCCACTCCGGCGCAGCAGAATATCTGATTTATTCCGCGTCAATCGGTGATCAACCCGACAGTATTGAAATGCGTTATGAAGATGAAAATATATGGCTCACACAGAAAATGATGGCAACATTGTATGATGTGGATATACGCACAATCAATGAACATATAAAAAAAATATATTCCGATTCCGAGCTTGAGGAAGACGCAACTATCCGGAAAGTCCGGATAGTTCACACCGAAGGGTCACGTCAGGTTACACGCGAGACAAAGCATTACAATCTCCAAATAATTATTTCCGTAGGATTCAAGATAAACAATGAACGAGCCGTACAGTTTCGTAAATGGGCAAACAGTATAGTAAAAAATTATACCATTAAAGGCTGGGTTATAGATAATGAACGTCTGAAAAACGGCGGTTCTGTTCTTACAACAAAATACTTTGACCATTTGCTTGAACAGATTCGTGAAATTCGGCTGTCTGAACGCAGGTTCTATCAAAAAATAACAGATATATATGCTACAGCACTGGATTATGACCGTACAGCAAAAACGACAAAACAGTTTTTTGCTAAGGTGCAAAACAAAATGCATTACGCGATACACGGACATACGGCAGCCGAACTGATTTATGAACGCGCAGACTCGGAAAAACCAAATATGGGTCTAACAACATGGGCAGCCGCTCCGGAAGGTAAAATCGTAAAAAGTGATGTAGATATTGCAAAGAATTATTTAAGCGAACAGGAAATGCGTTCATTGGAACGAATTGTTTCGGCTTATCTCGATTTGGCAGAAGATCGCGCAGAACGTCATATACCAATGACAATGGAGGATTGGGCAAATCGTTTGGATTTATTTCTAACAGCAGATGATCGAGAAGTCTTGCAGGATGCAGGTAAAATCACGGCAAAAATCGCTAAAGAAAAAGCGGAAACCGAATTTGAGAAATACAGAGTCATTCAAGACAAATTGTTTATGTCTGATTTTGATAGGTATATACTCGAATTGGAAGAAAATACAAAAAAGTAGATATTATCAAAACAGATACAATTAATGTTTCACAAAAAGTACAACATATTCTTAAGTGCAAATTTAGGCGATTATTTTCTTCAATCTTATATATTATTCACGGGTGTTGCGACAAAATCGTAACACCCGTGTTTTTTATCATTTCAGCATTGCAATCGCGTCGGAAATCGTCTTTTCAAGTGCTTCCCTGCCGTAATCGTCAACCTGTTTTTTATTCTTTTCTCCGTGGGTCAGACAGCCTGCGCCGCCGATACATCCGCCGGTACACGCCATACCCTCGATAAAGTTCGCGTCAAGGATATTCTTGCTCTTTTTAAGAAGCGCGACACGGCAGTTCTCGATTCCGTCGCACGAAAACGGCTTTAATTCGAAATCCGTTACGCCGTGCTCCTTGATACCCTCCGCGACCGCGTCGGAAAGTCCTCCGCAGCGGGCGAATATTCTGCCGAAATACGAGGCGTTGTCGAGCACGCCCTCTTCGAGCGAGGTTATGTCGATATCCCTTGAATCAAACAAAGCCTGCAATTCCTCAAACGTCATTGCAACGTCGACCCAGGGCTTGACCTCGTCCTTTTGCACCTCCGCCTTCTTTGCCGTACACGGACCTATAAATACTACCTTGCAGGGAGACTCATGCTCCTTGATATACTTCGCAAT
>JALEQX010000042.1 GCA_022763825.1 Oscillospiraceae bacterium
TTTTTGAAAAAACAGGAATAATATTATGATTAAAAATGACAGAATATAAAAACTTAAATATCAGCAATTACAATGTTTCACGATTTTTATAAAAAAGCGGATGGGGTGTTTTTATCTACATGATAAAATTACAGATGATGAAGGTGATGAGTGCATGAGCACGTTTGCTGTTGAGGCTTTTTCTGCCCTCAAAGATGACAGGGCGAACCTTCTCTGTTTTTTTATCGTGGAAATCAGTTGTTATTTGTTCCGCTTTATGAAAGAAGCCGTGAAAAATTCATGACCTTATGCCCATGGGTCGGATGATTTGGGCTGACGGATATCGGTTAAAAGATATTGCTCCCACAAAAACCATTTTCCGTCGCCTCTCATTCTGAGCTTTATAGGGCGCGGACTGTCTGCGCCGCCGCACGGTATAAACAGCTTCATATATCCTTGTTCCTCGGCGGAAACATGGCTGCTTTCGATTGTTATTGTAAACGGCTGACTCGGGGTGTAGTCGTTATCCGGGGTTGCTCCTGCAAAATATGAGAACGGAATGTAGGTTTTGTTTCCGCGAAAGCGGTCATTTAAAAATGAAATATCCATTCCGTTGAGCGGACGCGGACCCCTGAGCCAGTTGAGCATTTCTGTACCGATCTGCTTATCTGCAGCATAGGCACAGAGCGCGCATACCGTTAATGACGCGGTTTTAAAAGGGGAGGAGAGGTCTGCCTCGGGCAGAGCCTGCATTTGAGCAAGACTTTCGGGCAGAGCGTTAAATGTGAATGTTTCTTTTTTTGAGTTAAAACTCGGTGCAGAAGCAGACTGCGTTTGATTTTTTACCTTGTTTATTTTATCAAATATGCTCATATTATCCTCCGATCAGAATTTTCCGCCGCCGCCTCCGTAGGTGTTGCCGGATGAAGATTCATGTGTACTGCTCTTATTATCGTTGTTTTTTGGTTTTGCGGATTTTGTAACGTTGCTGTAAAGGAATATATCATTGCTTTGCGTTATGTTAAGACTGCCGGTTTTGAGATAATTGCCTGCCGCGGCCTGCATTTTGACGGTTTTAAGCTTGCTCTTCATAGAGCGGACAATGACAAATGCCGTAACAAAGCCCGCAGCGATTGAGACGGCAATCCACAACGGCGGCGGAAATACGCCCCCGGTTTTTTCGTTATAAGCGGTTATGTCCTCATCGCAAATATTGGCAAAGCTTTCTGCCGCTGCGGCATAATTGTTGTTTTTGAGATCAAGCTTTAAACGGCTGCCTATGCTTTGAATTTCGGAATCGTTGAATATCTTGATTGCACGGCCTCTTGTTGCGATGTACCAATCGCGCGCCTCAAGGCTGAGTAATAGAATTATACCGTCCTTATCGTCACCGTAGCCGAAATCGAATTTTTCGTAAAATGCCTCGGCATAATCTGCGGTTGACGCGCCGTTAAGGCTGTTTGTAATGCAAAATACAATGTCAATATGTTGTCTTTCGGCGATTTCGTCGTACAGACCGCAGAGCCGTTCATATTCCTCTTGTGAAAGAACCTCTGCTAAATCCTGAACACGGTTATATTCTCCTGTAAAGCCTGCTCCGACGCTTTCCTCTTCTGCGGCAAGGGCGGGCAATGCAGTACAGAAGCAAAGAACAATTGAGAAAAGAACAGATATTATTTTCTTAGTCATAATTCAATTCCTCCTCATATTATTCCCAGCAAATGCAGGATAATGGCAATAACATATGCGGCGGCGCTCATGCCTGCGGCGAGTCCGGCAAACCACTTTGCAGCCGCACCCTCGTCAACCGGAAGATCTCCGACAAATTTGCCGGTCTGCCCGTTCATTGCGAAGGTATATTTCTGACCCTTCCATGTGGTGTTGAGAATCCACACAGGGTAAAGAGCGTATTTTGCTTTTCCGTTGTGCAGATTTATGTTTGACCCCTCCGGCGTGACGGTGGAATACCCCTTTACGGTTGAAGCAAAGGTATCCTCTGTTGATCGTTTGATTCTTTCGTTTGCTCTGTCAATGCTTTGCTTTGCAGTAACGTCGTATTTATCGGCAAGGTAGCCTGCGAGATATGCCGTTTGAAAATTCACCGCCTCGTTGATGTTAAACGGTTCAACAGATTCCATAAGGTCGTCGGGCATCTTGCTTGAGCCGTCAACGGGTACGTTTTCGAAGCCCACGCTTCCTGCTCTTATAATGCTGTAGCAGCTTGTTTCGGTATAATTGTAATCCGAATCGCTCCAGGTTCTGACCTTTTCGGCGCGGTATCGGACGTTAGCGTCCGCATCGGCATCAAAAAGCCAGAAAGGAACATAAATGCCTTTAACCTCGTCAAGATGATTCTGATCTTTAAACACCTTAGGCAAAAGACGCTTGCCGGTTAAATGCTTTTGAAGTCCCTCCTTGGCGGCTTTCTTATCAAGCTTAAACGGAATGATGATATCAGGCTTGAGCGCACCGGAAAACTGACCCATCATTACAACCGGATTACCGCAGAACGGACAAGCGGCTGCTCCCGTTGTTTCGTCGCCGACGATTTCACCGCCGCAGGATTTGCAGACGTACGATCTCAGTCCGTCGGTCTCTCCGCTCTCCCATTCCGCGCCGGCAGAGGTTTCCCATTCCATATTGTCCGCAGATTCGCTTTTAAGAGTTTCGTCATAGCTTTTAAGAGCTTCGACGTCAAATTCCGTATCGCAATACGGGCATTTCATCTTTTGAATATTGCTGTCAAATTCTATCGCGCCGCCGCAGCACGGACACTTGTATTCTTGTAATACACTCAAGGTTCAGCCCTCCCATGTGTTTTTAATAGTGCTTCAGGTTATAATCTTCCATTTTGCATTGCTCTCCCGAAGTGTATATCCGCAGTAGGAGCAGCATCCGTTTTCATCGGGCAGGAAGTTTGCTCCGCAGCTCGGACAATTTTTTTCGGTGAATAATTTTCCGTCCGACTTTCGTCTTTCGGGGTATCTTGCTCTCTGTAAAGTGACCCTTTTTTTGGATTTTTTTGTATACGGCTTTTGATTTTCGGGAAGATATGTTATGCTTTCATAAACATCAGCCGTAATTCTTGTGGTATCGTCCGTGTTGACAACGTCCTTCAGCCTGATTGTGCCGACGCTGTAATAAAAAAAATCTTCTTCGGCTTGATTTTTCATAAAGTATTCATTCAGGCAGGATCTCAGATAATTTTCCGAATACCGGACTATTTTTTTACAAAGCTTCTCCTGTTTTCTTTTTCCTCGGTTCAGCAGGAGAGTGATAACCGCCAAAACGACAATCGCCGAGCCGACGCCCGCCGAAAGAGAAATTTCTGTATCGGGAATCAGATACAGGCACAGAAAAACGCAGATAAAAAGAACGCTCATGGACGCAAGAAGCTGTAAAAATTTCTGCATATCATTGCTGATTTTCTCGTATATTTCAAATTCCTCGGTCTGCCAATCGTAAAAGTCGTTTTGTATCAGTCCTCCGCAGTATTCGCAGATGACCTGCTGACTGTGGAGCTTAACCTCTGCGCCGCAGGACGGGCAGGTTATTCTAAGCTTGTCGGAATAATAATTTTCTTTTTTCCCGCCTTGGTCGGAGGTGCGGATATGCCTTGACTGAAGCACTCTCAGACAAGCGTTTTTGCGGTATATTTCGTGCTTTACCTCTTCGCTCTGAGACGAAGCTATACGCTCCAGCGAGCTGCACTTAAGAACTGCCTCACGCCACTCTCTGCCGTCGTCGTTCCACCTTTTAAAATCGTTTTTCGGCACAACGGCAACATCCGTAACTCGTATTTCGCGTATGAGCTTTTGCTGACGGAGTTTATTTATCTGACCTATAATATTCTTTCGAAAGGTCATATCCATTCTCGCCGGAAGCAGTTTTTCATCTGCTCTTCCGAGAGGAACCAGTATTTCTTCAAAAGCGATTTTTATGTTCTTTTTAATTTTCGTTCCCTCAAGAGGAGTACGGCGTTTTGCAAGCAGTCTTTTCATTTTTGCTTTTTTTAGGTTTTTAGGCAAAAAGCAGGAAAAGTCAATATCTATAATTTTTTCGCCGATAAAATACGTGCAAAGGATGACAAACCCGACTGAAAGCCAAAAAGCGTCTGACAAATCCATAAAAACACCTCTTACTTGTCTGTTTGGCTGCTGTCGTCTTTAGCCTTTTTAGAATTCTTTCTGAAGATATCTATCGACATTCCGACGGTAATTAAGGCTCCGACGGGTATCGAAAAACAATAGAGCATAAAATCAGCCGGATTCCCCTCCGGAGAAACCTTATAGCTCCCTTTTGACGTTTTGTATATTTCAATGTCTATGCTGTCGCCTGTTCTCAGCTTTTTATACTTATCTTCCCACTTTCTCGGGTAAGCTCTTTTTTCGATTCTGCCTTTATATGTTTTTCCGTCAACATCAAACTTAACTTTAAAATCATATTTTATACATTCTACAATGTCATTATCGTCCTTTTCTTCATGATTAGTGAAGCTGTAAATAACAGCGGAGACATTTTTTATATCCGACGAGTTTTTATACTCCTTGCTTTCGATTCTGCTTGAGACAATTCCCCATAGTCCAACAGCAATCATTGCGACGCCTAAAAGAAGCGCCAGTATGTCATATAAAAAATCATTCTTTTTTTCTTTATTCATTTTTTTGCCCATATAATCGCCTCCCGGTTAAGCAGAATCCTTATCTTCTGCATTATCTTTCTTTTTTTTCTTCGAATCGTCGGAAATCAGAACGGTTATCATTGCCGCCGTAATTACGGTGCCGATTGCAATTGAAATACAGTAAAGCAAGAAATCAAACGGGCTGCCCTTCGATTCAATTTTGTAAGCGCCTTTTTTTGTTTTATACACGGTAACGGTAACCATATCGCCCTTGCTTATTTCATTATAGAAGGTTTTTTTTCCTTCATAGGTTTTTCCGTCAACCTTAAAATAAAGCTTTGCGTCATATTTTGTGTGAGATTCATAGCTGTCATCGTCATCGTCTGAGCGTATTTTATAATCGGCAACAACTGCTGTAACATCGCGTATGTCGGAGGAATTTTTATATTCATGAGCCGCTATTCTGCTTGTGACGGCTTCATAAAATCCTCCGATAAGCAGTACAAGTCCTAAAATCAGTGCAGCAATATAATATATTAAGTCCTTTTTAGATTTTCGCGTCTTTTCCATATATATGCCTCCTATTAAACCGAGCCGCACCCGAGTCTGCCGGGTGCAGCTCGGTTTTAAAACGGTGCACTGAGCATTAGCCGTTCAAGCTTTACTCCATGGTAACCTTGAGCGAATCAAGAAGCTCCTTAATAAACGGATCGTCTGCCTTGATTTTATTTTCTTTCGCGTTAAACTTAACAAGAAGTCCGTTTTTGTCTGTTTCGCCTCTGTTAACATAAGTTACAAAGTAATTCTGTACTCCGTATTCCGTTGAAACCTTGATCGGCGAATAGGTATAATCGCCGAAAGTAATGTCGCTGCCGACCTCGGATTTGCCCTCTTTATAGCTCTGAAGATTGCAAAGCTTTATTGTATTTTCAACTGCTTTTTCACGGCTGTCTACCATGTTTCTGGCGGTGGCGGTAAGCTGAGCGAGAATTGAATAATCGCCGTCCTTATAAATGTAAAAGGAAACATCACCCTTGAGCTTATCCTTTTGGTCCTTGCTGAAGGAATCGACCTCATAAGAGTAGCCTGCCGGAAGCTTAAAGCTGATGAAGTATGCGTCAACATCTGCAGGACCTTTGCCCTTGTCGCCTTTTTTTATTTCGCTTGAAACGGGCTTTGTTTCGGACTTATTATCCGTGCTTCCCTGCGTTTGACTGCTCGAGGCTTCGGGAGTCTTTCCGGTGGAATCCTTTTCATCGTCTGCTTTTTTGCAGGCGAAAAGAGTGAGAGAAAGAGAAAATAATACCAGTAATGCGATAATTTTTTTCATACTTCAAATCTCCTTATTTTAAAATGTGCGGGTGATTCAGTTCCTTTTAATAGGATTGCCGTTCTTATCCTCAAATTTTCCGAGAAGGATTTTTATGAAGTCGATTATCGTACCTATGCCGAAACCGCCTGCGGTGAAAAGATAAAGAACGCCTGAACCTGTTTTTCCTACATAAAAGCGATGTACGCCCAAATAGCCGAGGAAGAAGCAGAGAAGAAGAGTAGTAATCCAGCTTTTCTGTTCCTGCGCACCCTCCGCAGCGACAGGGGCAATATAATCTTCAACCTGCTCGCCGTTAAGAATCTTTTTAACCTTTTCGGTTACCTCGTCAAGATATTTGCCTCTTTCAAGAGGAAGCTCGGCTACTCCCTTTACGCCTTTTTGAATTGCGCTGTTTTTGTCGACGCGCATACCGTTGACGGTCGTTTGGTTCTCCTGGATGTTAGCCATGATTTTGATTTTGTTGTCGTCCTTGACAAAGAGCCAAACCGTAACGTCGAGGTTCGGTTCTTTTTCAAAAGAAATACGCTTTCCGGGGATACCTTCTTTGATTTTGAAGGGCATTTTAAAAGCCGAAGCGCGTGCGCTGAGCTTTTCGTATACCTCTTCTACAGTGGTTGAATAGGAGAGTTCAAACTCTCTCGGTGCCGTTGCTGTTGCCATTGCTTTAATGTCTGCCATAATTATATCCTCCAATTTAATCCGTGCGGTAATTCGCACGGTAATTTATTTTGTGCTGCACTTTTTTGCCAAAGCGCGTAATGCATCTGTCAAATTTTCGTTATATATTTCCGCTTTTAATTCTGTGCCGTCATTCATTCTGAAATATAAATAATACTCTCCGCCGTCGAGTTTGAAGGCTTTGATACGCGGTGGCTTATATTTTTGAGCCTGCAAAATAAGATTTTGCTCATCCGCAATGTTAATTATATCTGCGGCATCCTGAGCACTCACCCTTTCGTTTTCAAATTCGACTCTCTCACTTTCGCAGTCGGGAAAATAGCCTGCGTCGAACAGCCATTCATCATCTGCTTTTTCAAGAGAAAAAGCGTAGGAATCCGTATAGCTCATGGAGGAACAGGAGAAGCTGATTACGCATATGTCTGCCGCGGTGTATTTTTTCTTTGCTTTACAGCTGAAAAGTCCTATGGGTAATAATATCATAAGTAAAAACACACTCGCTTTTTTTATATATCCGGCGCGTTTCATGTTAAAACGTGCTCCTTAATCGAGGCGGAAGTCCGGCATAGACTGACCTTTTGCCGGAGTATGCCCGCAGCACGGACAGATTGAAATCTCTGCGGAGGTTTTTTTGAGCAAAGCTGTCCGTTGTAAAGCTTTTTTTGAGCAAGATGTTAACCTTGTCACAGCGTATACCGCAGAAATTTTTATTAAATAATTTCATAAAAGATTTTTTCCTTTACACGCATTTAATTTATCTTTTCTGTCTCATTGCTTAACGCTTTTTTAACAAAGCTTCTTCTGTAAATATTCAACATCGTTTTCCGGCGCCGTTATTTAATTTCCCGGCAGAGATCCGACTTTGGGTTTTTCTCTTTATCCTTTTCCGAGAACTTCCCATGTGTCGTTCAGCGCGTCATAAAAATAAATAAGGTTGTCACACACTCCGTAATAACGTTCTCTGACGAATTGATCGTCTCTGTTTGTGCCAAGTACAAAAATCATGCACGGACGACCCTCAATTTCATTAATCTGCCCCGTATACTGTACGCTCATGCCCATGTTTATGTAATATTGTACTTCCTCGGACTCCAAAAGAATTTCCGTTGCAATTTTAACATCCTTATCCTCGGGCTCGCCGCTGCCGACATAATCGGTATATATGGAAAAATCATAGAATCTTCCGGCAGCAAGATGTCCGTCCATTCCGGACAGCATCGGGAATATCGAAAAAGAATCGTTTCCTTTTTTAAAGTAAAGAGATACGTTTGAATGTATTTCACTTTCATTGCAGCGCAGTAAAAAATAATCAATTCCTTTTCCGCTGTAATCGTAAAGTGCATCGTCGGTATTTACGGAGTATTCACCGTTATCGGTTATGTCCGCCCGATAAACCGAAGCCAGGTATTCGGTGTCGGCAATAACTACCGCATAAAGCTCTGCACCGCCTGCATTGACAAGGGGAGAATTATAAAGAAAATCATATTTATCCGCATATTGACTGTTGTTTACAAATCTATAAACATCCTGCTCATTTGCCTCATACCCGACATAACCGATATAGGCTATACCGACCGATTCATTGTTTTCAAGAATCGTTTTTTGAAGCCTCGACAAATCTGTGTCGTTTTGTACGGTCGTCTCAAGAGCGATATCGGCAGTTCCTTTTTCGGTCAAATCATGTTTATCCGACTGTTTTTGCGTACATCCCGAAACCAGGGCAAGTATAATTAAAGCTGTAATCAGGGTTAAAATATATTTGTTAATTTTCATTCTGTTATCCGCCTTTCTTTAAGCCTGCAAGAATTTATTCGGGAAAACCATGTTCGACAGTTAAACAGACTCGTAATAATACTTGAACTGTTCGTTTATACGCTGTCGATAACCGAAGCAAAGTAGTTTTCGGAAACCGAGCCGAACAAAAAGGCGTCTATAAAACCGTCACGCTTTGCCTGCCTGACATTTTCCGAAAGCTCTGTGTCGTTCTCGTCATTTACGAATAAAATAATACGGCAGCCGGGAGTGCTTTGCCTGACTTTTTCCGTTGTTTTCATTCTTTCCGAAAACATCCAGGGAGAGTAAGCTTTAACTTCCATTAAAAGCACGTCGGAATTATGCAGTCTGCACCATTCGGATGTTGAATCGGGCGATTCGGAAACAATAATCTGACAATCGTCCAGCTCCTGCATAAGCATTCTCTCCATATTGTGTGCATAAATAGCACTTTGAATGTCCAAAACAATCTTTCTCATTCCCGTCACCGCCTGATTTTTTATTTTCTTTTTCACTTATAATTGTACATATTTTTTCCCGTTTGTCACTGGCATTTGTGCCAGTAAGTACATAAAAAATGATCGTTTTTCAAAAAAATTTGTCAAACGGTACAAAAAAATCCCCCGGCTTTTAAAACCGGGGATATATGTTTTTATATTATTCATCCTTTAACGTTGTGACCATCAGCTTGTTTTCAATTGCGGTGGCCACCAGTGCTTCACGGTTTTCAAAGCCGCCTTTTTCAACCATGTCGTCCAGATTCCATCGCACTCCGTTTTTTGATATTCCGATTTTATCGGCAATTTCCTGATATGTCAGTCCTCGAATATACAATCGCAGGATGTCAAGCTGACGGGGCGAAAAGTCTTCGGACATGGCTTTTTCCATTTCAACCGACGGCGAGGAGGAGGGAAAAACACTCTCTCCGTCAAGAGTTCTTTTTATAACATCCAAAAGCTCGCCCGTTCCGTGATCCTTGTACCACAGACTGTCAGCAGCACCGTTTTTTGCTTTGGAAAGAACCTCGGGGTCTACCAATGACGTGACGACCACTATTTTTATATTCGGAAATGCTTTTTTTATTCGCTGCGCGGCGGCGAGACCCGAGTGCTTGTGCTGAGTTTGCACATCCATAAGAATAAGATGTATCGAGCCGCTGCAGTTTCTCTCCGCTTCAAAAGCGTCGCGGTATACGCCGACAAGGCGAAAGTCCCTGTTTGATTTCAGCCGCTCGGCAAAATGCTTTTGAATATACAAATCGTCTTCTACCAGTATTGTATTTATCATATGTCGATCTCCTTTTCCGGAAGAGTAAGCAGCAGAGCGAAGCGAGGCTTGTATGCCGTGTGCATTTCGCCGCCGGCGGATTCTATGCTTCGTCGAAGCGACGACAGTCCGCTGCCCTCTTTAATCGGTTCTGACGGGACGGCGCCGTTGTTCGTTATCGTAATATCATACAAATTCATTCGTTCAAATATGCAGATATATACTTCATTGCCTCCGGCATGCTTGATACAATTTGTTACACATTCCCTTGCCGCGGCAACGGTAAGCTCTTCGGCAAGCGAATCGGGGGGAAGGTACCCGTTCGCCGTTACCGTTACCCCGAGTGTTTTTGCTGTTTGAATAACCTCGTCCATTGTACCGTCGGCTGTTACCCTATCGCTTGTCAGAACTGCGATGGCTTCCTGTAAAGTCTCAAGCTTTTTGTCAGTGTTTTCATCGCTTTCAATTATGTCATGGATAGTCAGCAAGCTTCTTCCGATTGTATCGTGAATATGTATTTTCAGGTCAAGACTTTCTTTTTCTTTTATATCGTCTGCCATTCGTTCATACATTTTATGAAGCTTGCGGTTAACCTGCTTCAGCTCGTCGTTTATAACGGCTTGACGAACGTTGCCGTTATAAAGCTCGGTGACATTATGCGCTGTCATTTGAAGCCAGTTATCGTCATTGTCAACGGTGATGTTCTGCTTGCGGAATTGCCAAACCGTCTTATCGGGAAGTATATAGCAATCGCCGTTAACGGTAATGCTTTTATCGGGTTGCTCCAACGCTTTTTCAAAATCTCCGGCAATTTGAAGCTCATGTCCGCTCAGCGCAAACGACAGACGGCGCATAAGAACATTGCAAAGAATAATACGTCCGTCCGGGTCGGCATAGCATAAACCCATGGGCAGCTTGTCGGTGGCTTCTTTAACGGAAAACGGTGAAATCTCATTCTTTCTGCGCAGGTATTCCTTCGGCAGAGCAAAGCAAAGATGAACAAACACAAGCAGAATTGCCGTAATGAAAATCAGCGTGGGCGCGTCTGATAAGAATGCGTCCTTGCCTTTGAACGGATCACCCTGTGTTACCGAGAGCAAAAGCGTAATCAAAAACACAAAGATTGCGAAGCTCGGTAAACTGCCGAGCGATTTTCGGCGGTGAGAGATTCGGTATATAAAAAGTACCGATTCAAGCACAGCTTCCAAAAACAGCAGAAGCGGGATTAAGGTCTGAAAAAAGCCCGAAAGCGAAGAAAATGCACTCATACGGCGGCACCCCCTTCGGGAAAAAATACAAGATGCTGATATCCTTCGTCATCATCCGTTTCATACAGTACGTTACCTTTAAGAGCAAGATACGACAGATCGGTCTTACAGCAAATATTTACAGACAAGCGCAGACCTTCAATATCGGCAAGGCTTACCTGTATGCCTGATATATTTTCAAGGTCTGATTCAATCACCTGTTCGTAGAAGTCAAATATCGCCGACGCCGATTTGCCCGGGAGCATGGAGAGTCCGCTGTCGGCAAAGAATGTGCTTCGTACGTTTAACAGCGTTAATGTTTGAAGCGATTCTGTGAAGGCTCTGATCAGCTCGGTAACCGCTACTTTGTAGTCGCGGTCAGTCAGCAATGTTAAATGCTTTCGGCGTTTGATATAGCTGCAGAGAACGGCAATTTCGGAAAGTAAAGCTTTTGCCCTTGACGGATCTGTTTTATTTATTTTTTGATATTCTTTTGTAAGCGTCGAGATTTTATTGATTTGGGTTTGAGTCGCACTCCGAAGCAAATCATACAAACGGTTCTGCTCCTCAACCTTGCGCTGTTTTGCCTCTCGCTTATACTCATAGCGCAGTATTTCATTCCGTTCGGCAAGCTCCTCTGCAAGGCTTTCGGATTTTTCTCTTGATTCAAGCAGAGAGGATGCGTCCTCTGTCCAAACGGCATAGCCGCCGCCGATAGGCATTGTATGCAGAGTCAGCCCGTTTTCAAGTGTGACGGGTCCCTGCACGGCTTTTTTTATGTATTCCTTTGGAATCGGTTTTGTGTTCAGTGCCGAATATTGAACGTTAAAATTTCTGTCTGTAATTTGAGCCGAAGTTCCCGCCGATGAGGCGAACAAATCGGCATAACGGCTGTTGGAGTGAATATATCCGCAGGCAATACAAGCCTCAAAGCAAAGCATATACATAAGACTCTGAAATGCGGTTACATCGCCGAACAAATCTTTCTGCCACGGTGTGCCGATATAGTACAGCGCAAGATAAATCAATGATAAAGCCAAAGGAATTACAGGCAAAAAACGAAGTTTGCGATTTTTTAACCGGTACTTAAAGAGCATAACCGCAAGTGACGCCGCGGCACAAAGCACCTGCCATCCGATTACGGCATAATAGCACGCGCCGTAGCCGTGGTTTGTATCCGAGTAAACATCGGCGTCTTTGGGAAACGTAAAAACCAATTGATGTAAATCGTTTGTCAGAACAAGAATAAGCAAAGCTCCCGAAACGGCAAACAACAGCCAAACGGGCTTCGGCAGTCTGTATTCATCAGGCTTGCCCAGAGACATTGCAACCAGCAGTGCGAGCATGGGGACAAACAGCATCGGCAAATAGAAAAGATACCACATGTATCTGATTGCAGTCGGCTGCCAAAAGATAAAATACTTTGCCGAGCGAAAGGAAAACCACAAAATCAACAGCAGTGAAACGCCTGTAAGATACCGACGTACCTGATTCTGAACAATCCGCCGGCGCACGGAAAGCCCCCAAGCGGCAAACAATCCTATATATATAAAGCTGCGAAGATATGCAAAAAGAGTAGGGTAGAAGCTGCCTCTGCCGATAAGACGAAAAATATACGCACAAATCACGGCGAGCAAAATAATGCCGCCGTTTATTAACGTTTTCTTCCTTCTTTCAACCATACCTCATACCTCATACTTCCGCTTATTATTTCGGCTGATACAAAACGTTTTAAATGCTGTTCTGATTTAAATTATAACATAAAGTCATTTTTTTTCAAGAATTGCTTTCTAATCAGACTTTCAGATATGAGCCGAATTGCCGGATTGAAAATTAAACGTATTTTTTTAAATAAAAGACAAACGGTGACGGTTTGCAGTGTTGAAAAACATGCGTTTATATGTTAGAATTAATAAAAAATAATATACATGGTGTTGTGTTATGAAAACTGTATTTAAAAATTGTACCTTACTTGACGGCACGCGTGATATGTGTGTGAAAAAGGGCGTTGACATATCCGTTGAGAACGGAAAAATAACAGAAATCGGGGAAATAAAGCCCGACTCGGGCGACGAGGTTATCGACCTTACGGGAAAATACTTAATGCCCGGACTTATAAATCTTCACGTTCATCTCCCCGCGGGCGGAAAGCCTCAGAAAAAACCGCTCAAAGCCGACATGCTTTCAAAGCTTGCGCTTTCCTCGGCGTTCATGCGCGAGTTTACATTGAGAATGTGTCATTCGTACGCAATGCAAGGGCTGATGTCGGGCGTTACGACGATTAGAACAGTCGGCGGTCTTGCCGATATAGATACGAAACTGCGCGACAGAATCAACAGCGGAAAACTCGACGGTCCGCGTATCCTTGCGTCCGATTTTGCCATAGGCGTTCCTCACGGTCACATGGTCGGCTCCGTAGCAAGAGCTGCCGAAACTCCCGAACAAGCCGTTAAAATGGTGGACGAGCTTAAAGGTCTGAACGTCGACCTTGTTAAACTTATGATAACCGGCGGAGTTATGGACGCTAAGGTCAAGGGCGAGCCGGGCAGGCTTATGATGCAGGCGGATATGATAAAGGCATGCTGTGACAGAGCGCACGAATTCGGGATGAAAGTTGCCGCGCATGTACAGAGTCCCGAGGGGGTAAGAGTCGCCGTAACGAACGGAGTAGATTCAATAGAACACGGCTCGGTGCTGACTCAGGCGGAGATAGATACGTTTAAGGCTCATAATGCCGTAATGGTATGCACTCTTTCTCCCGCTCTGCCGATGGCTGTATTCAAAAGAGAAACGCTCGGAATTACCGATGTCGTTCAGTATAACTCAAACGTCGTTTTAAACAATATGATAACGGGAACGAAAACCGCGCTCGAAAACGGTATAAAAGTAGGACTCGGAACCGATACGGGATGTCCCTATACCACGCATTATAATATGTGGAGAGAGCTTCACTATTTTGAAAAGAAAGTCGGAGTAAGCCCCGAATTCGCATTATATACCGCGACGCTTAACAACGCCGAAATTCTCGGAATCGACGACATAACCGGAAGTATTGAATTAGGTAAATGCGCCGATATGCTGATATCCGATTCCGATCCGTTTAAGGATTTCAGAGCATTGTCAATGCCTTACGCCGTCGTCGCGCGCGGAAAAGTGTTTATGCATCCCAAAATTAAAAAGTACGAGCAGTGCGAGACGGAATTGGATAAATTCTATGATTAAAAAGTGAACGTCCGGGAGTAAAATCCCGGACGTTTTTTTTGATTTATATTTTTTTTTGATTTATAATTCTTTGCCGTCGTATATGACTTTAATTTTTGACGTATCGCCGCCGAGATTGTATGAAGATAACTTACCGTCTTTCCATTCTATATCGACTTTGATATTTCCCTTTGCCGTGAGTCCTTTAATACTTCCGTCCTTCCATGCAGAGGGGAGTGCGGGGAGCAGAACGATTTTTCCGTCGTAGGACTGCATGAGCATTTCGGCAATACCGCTCGTCGCGCCGAAATTGCCGTCGATCTGAAACGGCGGATGCGCGTCAAACATGTTGGGGTATGTTCCTCCGCCCTTGAGGTGTTTTATGACGTACGAATTATCGACGGGTCGAAGCTGTAAATCTATAAGCTTGAGCGCGTGGTTGCCGTCGCGAAGCCTTGCCCAAAAGTTTATTTTCCATCCGAGACTCCAGCCCGTACCGTTATCGCCTCTGTATTCGAGCGTTTTTTTGCACGCGTCGACAAGCTCCTTGTCATTATCAATATCGATAAGTCTTGACGGATGAAGCGCGTAGAGATGTGAAACGTGGCGGTGCTTCGGCTCTGTCCATTCATGTTCGGAATACCATTCGAGCAGATCGCCCTTTGAACCGATTTTGAATTCGAGCATGCACGGCAGCTTGTCTTTTATTTCCTTTACGGTTTCGTTTTCCTCATCGCCGAGTATTTCGGACGCTTTTAATACAGAGTTGAATAAATCCTTTATTATGGATATCGACATAGTAGACGTTTTTGATACGGAGCAGGTCTTGCCCTCGTATTTAAACGAGTTTTCGGGCGAAGTCGACGGGGCTATGATTAATTTTCCGTTTGAGTCCTCGACGAGCATGTCAAGATAGAATTGAGACGCTTTTATCATTATCGGGTACGCCGTGTTTTTAAGATATTCCTTATCGAGAGTGTATTCGTAATGCTCGTAGAGATGACGGCACAGCCAGCCCGACGACATGCACCAGAACGACCACTGGGAGTTACCGGGAACGGGAGTCGTAAGTCTCCATAAATCGACGTTGTGATGAGATGTAAATCCGCGCGCATGGTAGCACTGCTTTGCCGTATTTTCGCCCGATACGCTTAAATCTTTAACGAATTCGATAAGCGGACGGTGCATTTCGGGCATTGAACACATGAGCGTAGGCCAGTAGTTCATCTCTGTATTTATATTGACGGTATAATTCGAATTCCATGGCGGTTCTATGCGGTTATTCCATATACCCTGAAGGTTCATTGCCTGAGAACCCTCGCGCGAACCGGCTATTGTCAGGTATCTGCCGTAATTGAATAAAAGAGCGTAAAGAGCCGGGTCTTTTTTACCCTTTGCAAATTCTGCAAGTCTCTTATCTGTCGGAATATTCGCTTTGTCGGCGGAGCCGAGGTCTATTGAAACTCTGTTATAGAATGACGAATGATCCTTTATATGTTCGCTTTTTAATGTTTCGTAGTCCTCTTTATACGCTTTTTCGAGAGTTTCGAGACACGCGTTTTTGTATTCTTTTCCGTTGACAAACGGCAGATGATCGAAGCCGTTAAAACTCGTTTCGGCGCAGAATATAATCGTCGCTTCTTTCGCCGAATCGACAGACAGAGTTCCCCTGTGACACATGAGGGTTCCGTCCGTTTTGACTTTCAGCGCGCCTCTGAAAGCGATTCCCTTTTTTTTCGGGTCATCGGGATATTCCTCGAATTTTTCGTCCGTAAAATTTTTATTGGTTTTTGAGTCTGACGGGCATATTCCGTCGAGAATCAGAGCTTCACCGACAGTGGAAACGGCATTTTTCAATTCGCATTTAAGCTTTACGGAAAACGAGAGCGATTCTTCTTTGTCCGTTTTTATATGAATAACTACGGCGTTGTGCGGGTGCGAAACGAAATATTCGCGTTCGAATTTAACTCCGTTTTTCTCGTATGACGTACTGCATATTCCTGTTGAAAGGTCAAGAGACCGCATGTAATCCTTGGTTTTGCCTGTTCCGAAATTAACGGCAATATCGCCTAGTGGCATATAAGCCTGCGACCATTTGCCGTTAAACTCACTCTCGAGCAGACTCTGCGCTTCGTTGAGTCTGTCCGCAAGGGCGAGCTGTCTTGCCTTGTCGAAAATTTCGTACGAACACATATCGTCGTACCGTCTCGGATATCCCGTCCACAGCTCGTCATGGTTTAACGCTACCGTATCCTTACCCGGAGACGAAAATACCATCGCGCCGAGGTGACCGTTGCCTAAGGGCAGAGCCTGCGTCCATGTCCGCGCGGGTTTTGTATAAAATAATATTTCACTGTCTTTCGGCATGAAATAACCCCCATAAATACATAAATATATATAATAATATATAATACATTTTTTTACGTATTTGTTCAATAGATATGCGAAAAAAATATTGCCGTCGGCCGACGGCAATACGAAATTTTTGTATTTTTTACGGAAGAAAACGTTTCGTCGTTATTCGTCCGTAGTGAAGATCGGCTCTGAAGCCCTCTGCGTATTCGACTCCGCACTGGCTGCCTCTGACCTTTGACGAGCTTCTTACAAAGTCGATAAAGTCGATTTTGTCATGCTCTCTCATCCACGTTATCTGCGAGTCGTGGCAGGAAATGGCTTTTAATTTAAGACCTATCGTATCGGAAATATCAACGTATTCCGTGGGTGTAAATCCCGTGTTTGCAAGCGTATCCATCTGATAGAGAGGACAGATTTCGACCGTCGGAAGATTTACTCCGTCGTCATAATGAGCAAGACTTGCGCAGCATGTTGCTCTGAAGACGAGTTTGTACGTTTCAACGTGGTCGCGGTGGTAGTCGTCCTCTGTGTGAGTGATGATGAAGTCGGGTTTTGTTTCGCGGATAACTCTGACGAGCTTTTTGACCTGTTCGTTGTCGTTTGAATCGACATACTGGTCGTCGATATCAAGCGTGTAATGTTTTGCTCCGATCACATCGGCGGCGTTTTGCGCCTCTTCGTTTCTGATTTTTGCAAGTTCTCCGGGTTTAATAATGACATGTCCGAGATTGCCGTTTGAAACATGGCAGACATATACGTTATGTCCCTGCTGTACATACTTTGCGAGCGTGCCGTAACAGGCGATTTCAAGATCGTCCGGGTGAGCTCCGACGGCGAGAATGTTCATTCCGTTTCCTCCTTGTATTATATGTTAAATCGGTATAAGTTTTGTTCTGTGTTCGGCAAGATATTTCGAAAACTTTGCGTTTTTTTGCATATCCGTTATGAAATAATCGAAGTCGCCTATCTGCGCGTATGTCATCAGCGAGTGCTTGCCGAACTTGTCCTTGTCCGCAAGCAGGTAAACCTCCATTGAGTTTGACATCGCGGTCTGTTTTATCGTGTATTCCTCGGGCGTGGAGTTCATAACTCCGCCTTTTATCGAAAACGCCGTGCATGTAAGAAACGCTTTGTTTATGTTATAGTTTTTCAGACTTTCCACGGCCTGCGGTCCTATCAGCGCGGCGACTTTGCGGTCGAGAAGCCCCGGAATTGCGATAAGTCTTATGTTATCGAGATTCAGCGCCTTTATGATAACAGAAACGCTGTTTGTGATAACCGTCACATTCTTTTTATCTGCGAGATTGTCGATAATGCCTACCGTCGTAGAGCCGGTGTCGATATAGATAACGTCGTTGTTCTTTACAAACTGCGCAGCTTTTTTTGCAAGAATCGCTTTTGTCTCTGAATTCTTTATATTTCTTTCGGAATACGGGCGCAGACCGACAATTTCTTCTTTCTGCACGGCGGTGACTCCGCCGTATATTTTTTTAACATTTCCGCGCTGTAAAAGCGCCGAAATATCGCGCCTGACGGTGTTTATCGAGACCTCGAAACGTTCGCACAGTTCTTCAATAGATGCCGTGCGGTTTTTCAGTATATACATCTCCATTTCGTCAATGCGCTGTTCCTTCATAACAAACTCCGTTTTTTATCAAAATTTTGAGTATCTTTGCTTTATTATAATCTATTAAAACGCTTAAATCAAGGGATAATTGCTTACTTTTGTGAGTAAGTCTGAACTAACATATACAATAGTTGCTCATATTGTGTTAAGATGTTGACAATGTTATGGGCATGTGTTAGTATTATCATATAATTATGAATTTTATGATTTTCTTTATTAATATACTTTAAACAAGGAGGATTCTTCGCGTATATAGCGATGAAAATAACGATATGAGTCTCGTACCTATGTCACGAATTCTTGAATACGCCGAAAAAAACAACTGCGCCGCGGGCGCGTTCAGCGTAGGCAATATGGAAATGGTTATGGGCGCCGTCAGAGCTGCCGAGGAGTCATATACTCCGATTATTCTTCAGATTGCCGAAAAAAGACTTGAGTATTCGCCGATTGAGCTAATGGCTCCTATGATGGTTGCCGCCGCGAAAAACGCCTCTGTCGACATCGCCGTTCATCTTGACCATGGTCTTACGCTCGAATGTATAGATAAAGCTCTTGAGCTCGGATTTACCTCCGTAATGCTCGACGCGTCGCTTTTGAGTTTCGAAGATAATATAGAGATGACGAAAAAAGTTGTCGAAAAGGCAAAAAAATACTCGGCGACGGTTGAATCCGAACTGGGCGTCGTCGGCGGAAACGAGGGCGATAACGCGGAGCATAAGATTTTATGCACCGACCCAGATATGGCGGAGGAATTCGCCTCAAGAACCGGAATCGACTGTCTTGCCGTCGCAATAGGCAATGCGCACGGAAACTATCCCTCACTGCCCGAACTCAGATTTGATATACTCGAAAAAATACATAAAACCGTATCGGTTCCGCTCGTTCTTCACGGCGGAACGGGAATGACCGCAGATATGTTCAGAAAAGCTATTGATTTGGGAATAAGAAAAATCAATATTGCTACGGCTTCGTTCGACGCTCTCGCAAAGGGCGCAAAACAGTGTTCGGATTTATGCGGAAATAAGTCCGATTATTTTGCGCTGTCGTCAGCGGAGGCTTATGCCGTATACGAAAACGTAAAAAGACACATTGAAATATTCAATAACTGATAAGGAGATAGTTTCATGAGTTACATAAAATTCGATAAATCAAAAAAATATGACCTTATTCTCGTCGGCAGAATCGCCGTTGACCTTAACCCTGTCGATTATAACTGCCCGCTCAACGAGAGTACGACTTTTAAAAGATACCTCGGCGGTTCGCCTGCGAATATCGCGGTAGGACTTGCGAGACTGGGCAAAAAGTGCGGATTTTTCGCCCGTGTTTCGGACGACCAGTTCGGCACGTACGTAACCGATTTCTTCAAAAAAGAGGGAATTGACACTTCGCGTATCGTCCGCTGTAAAAACGGAGAGAAGATAGGTCTTACGTTTACGGAAATCAAATCCCCGACGGAGTCGAGCATCGTTATGTACAGAAACGAGGCTGCCGACTTAAAGCTTGAATGTGAGGATATCGACGAGGAGTATATCAAACAGGGTTCGGCTGTTCTTATCTCCGGAACCGCGCTTGCCGAAAGCCCGTCGAGAGAGGCCGCATTAAAAGCCGTCAGCCTTGCAAAGAAAAACAATATCCCCGTTATATTCTGCATAGATTACAGAGCGTATAACTGGAAGAATAAAGACGAGATTGCAATTTATTATTCGGCAGTCGCGGAAAAATCAGATATGATTATCGGTTCGCGTGAAGAATACGACCTTACCGAGGGACTTCTCGGACTTGACGGCACCGACAGAACTTCCGCCGATTACTGGACGAAAAAGAATGCAAAAATCGTTATTGTCACCCACGGCAAGGAGGGTTCGACCGCTTATACGAACGACTCAAAGAGCTTTTCTATTAAGCCGTTCCCCGTAAAACTTCTTAAATCATTCGGCGGCGGAGACGGATATACCTCTGCATTCCTTTACAGCCTTTTCGAAGGTAAGGAGATTATCGACTGTCTTGAATTCGGAAGCGCGTCGGCGGCTATGCTCGTAGCTTCGCATGCATGCTCTCAGGATATGCCGAACGTTGAGCAGGTCGAAAAATTCATTGCCGAAGAAAAAGCCGAGTACGGCGAAATGGTTGCAAGAGTTTAATTTATAAAGAGGAATAAATTATGTTTGAAAATTTACCTTTTGATAAAAACGGCGAAAAAGTTCTGTGTTCGAGAAACGGCAAAAATGCCGATATGAATATGGATATCACGGTAAAGCGTCTTGAAAAAGGGGAGAGTATGAAAATATTTTCTTTAGGCGACGAGACCGCGGTTCTGCTCATAAAAGGAAAAATAATATTTAAATGGAATAACGAAGAACGCGAATGCTCAAGACGCGACGCTTTCGAGATGAAGCCGTACTGCCTGCACGCGGACGGTACGACTCCGATTGAAATCGAAGCTGCCCAGACGAGCGAATTCGTAATTCAGCAGACTGATAACGATAAAAAATTCGACGCGGTGTTCTACACTCCCGAGGACTGCCTTTATCAGGAATTCGGTCTCGGTCAGTGGAACGGAACCGGTCACAGAGTCGTTTCGACGATGTTCGACATTGACAACGCTCCGTATTCGAACATGGTTATGGGCGAGGTTTTCAACAAACCCGGACGCTGGTCGAGCTATCCGCCCCATCATCACCCCCAGCCGGAGGTTTATTACTATCAGTTCGACAAGCCCCAGGGATTCGGCGCTTGCTTTAACGGCGACGAGGTATATAAGAGCGTGGACGGCTCGTTCTGCACGATAAGAAACGGACAGGATCACGAGCAGGTCGCAGCGCCCGGATATAATATGTATTACGTATGGATGATACGCCACATTGACGGCGATCCGTGGTATAAGACGACGAGAATCGTATCAGACGAGCATAAATGGCTCCTCGACGAAAAATAAAATTTCAATTCAGTTTACGAAAGGAAAAATTCACTATGCCTAAAATGACAATGGCGCAGGCTCTTGTAAAGTTTCTTGACAATCAGTACGTTTCCTTTGACGGCGTTGAAGCAAAATTTGTCGAGGGCGTATTCACGGTATTCGGACACGGAATAGTCGTCGGTCTCGGTCAGGCTCTCGACGAGGACAGAGGCTCTCTTAAGGTTTTTCAGGGCAAAAACGAGCAGGGAATGGCTCACTGTGCAACTGCTTTTGCAAAGCAGAACAACAGACGTAAAATAATCGCCTGTTCGTCCTCGATAGGCCCAGGCAGCGCGAATATGGTAACCGCCGCGGCGACGGCTACGGTAAATCACATTCCGCTTCTGTTACTGCCTGCGGACACGTTTGCAACCCGTCAGCCCGACCCTGTTTTACAGCAGTTCGAGCAGCCCGGTTCTCTCTCGATAACGACTAACGACGCGTTCAAGCCCGTGTGCCGTTACTGGGACAGAGTTACCCGTCCCGAACAACTCATGACTGCGATGATAAACGCAATGCGCGCGCTGACAGACGTGGGAAACATGGGCGCGGTATGCGTTTCTATTCCTCAGGACGTAGAGGGCGAAAGCTATGATTATCCCGATTCGTTCTTTGAAAAGAGAGTTCACAGAATCGCGCGTCCCGTTCCTCAGCCGGAGGAGATTGACGATATCGCATCAATTATCGCAAAAGCGGAAAAACCGCTTGTAATCTGCGGCGGCGGAGTAAGATATTCCGAAGCGGGAGACGAGCTCTGTTCATTCTGCGAGAAATTCAATATTCCTTACGCCGATACGCAGTCGGGCAAGAGCGCAACGAAATCGTCGCATCATTTAAACCTCGGCGGAATAGGCGTTACGGGCAATGCCGCCGCGAATTCGATAGCTAAGGACGCGGACGTCATAATCGGAATCGGAACGAGATTTTCTGATTTTACGACGGCTTCAAAGTCGCTTTATCAGAATCCGAATGTTAAATTCGTTACAATAAATACGTCGCGTTTCGACGCATACAAACTCGACGCGGTAAAATGCGTAGGCGACGCAAAACTGTCAATAAACGCTCTGTCTCAAGAACTTGAGAAACTTTCATACAAGAGCGGATATACAAATGAAATAAAAGAAGCGAAAGACGCGTGGTTGAAAGAGATGAAACGTCTTGCCGGCTACCGTTATGACGAAAACTTCGAGCCTATGATAAAGGCGGGCTATGAAAGCAGTATCGAAGATTTCGTTAAAATGACGGGAAGCAATATCACGCAGACCTCCGCCGTCGCGCTTATCAGGGAGGTAATTTCTCCCGACGCGATTGCCGTCGCGGCCGCGGGTTCGCTGCCCGGATGTCTTCAGAGAATGTGGACGACCGACGTTAAGGATTCGTACAATATGGAGTACGGCTATTCGTGCATGGGTTATGAAATAGCGGGCGCGCTCGGTTCAAAGCTTGCCGAACCTGACAGGGAAGTTTACGCGTTCTGCGGTGACGGAAGCTATTTAATGCTTCACTCCGAGCTTGTAACTTCTATTCAGGAACGTAAAAAGATAAACGTTCTGCTGTTTGATAATTCGGGATTCGGCTGTATCAACAATCTTCAAATGAGCAACGGTATAGGAAACCTCGCTACGGAGTTCAGGAGCCGTGACGATAACGGAGAGCTTCTCGGAGATTTTGTACCGATTGATTTTGCAAAATGCGCTTCGGGCTACGGCGTTAAAGCTTATACCGCAAAAAATCTCGATGAATTGAGATTCGCGCTCGAGGACAGCAAAAAACAGACCGTTTCGACTCTTATTGATATAAAGGTTCTGCCCAAAACCATGACAGACGGCTACGGCGCATGGTGGCACGTGGGCATTGCTTCGACAAGCTCGAAGAAGAGCGTAAACGAAGCTTACGAAAATAAGAAAAAGAATTTGAATAAAGCGAGGAAATATTGATATGCTTGATAAAAATAAAGTTAAACTCGGTATTGCTCCGATTGCGTGGACGAATGACGACATGCCCGACTTAGGCAGTGAAAATACGTTCGAACAGTGTATTTCAGAGATGGCTCTCGCCGGTTTTACGGGTTGTGAAATAGGCAACAAATACCCAAAGGATCCCGACGTTCTTAAAAAGGCTCTCGATTTAAGAGGTATGCAAATATGCAACGCCTGGTTCTCCGCATTTCTTACGACGAAGCCTTACGAGGAGACCGAAAAAGAATTTATAAAGCATATCACGTTTTTAAAGAAAATGGGCGCAAAGGTCGTCGGAATGAGCGAACAGGGTCATTCCATACAGGGCACCGACAAGGCGATTTTTGAGGAAAAATACATTATGAACGACGAGGAATGGGATAAGCTCTGCACGGGCGTAAACAAGCTCGGCAAAATTGCCAAGGACATGGGCATTGCTCTTACATTCCACCATCACATGGGCACCGTCGTTCAGACCGAAGCGGAAATCGACAGACTTATGGAGAATACAGACCCCGAATATTTCAGTCTGCTTTTCGACTCGGGTCATCTTGCATACTGCGGTGAGGACTATATGTCCGTTCTTAAAAAATACATAGGCAGAATCAAGCATGTTCATCTTAAAGATATCCGCCCCGAAAAAATCGAAGAGGTTCGGAAAAATCATCTTTCATTTTTACAAGGCGTAAGACTCGGAACATTTACAGTCCCCGGCGACGGAGCTATCGACTTTACCCCGATATTCGACGTATTAAGCGATAACGGCTATGAGGGCTATGTACTTGTTGAAGCCGAGCAGGATCCCGCGGTTGCAAATCCGTTCGAATATGCGTTAAAAGCGAGAAAATACATTGCCGAAAAGACCGGTTTATAATTTGAAAGTAATCAAAAGGAGATATAATAATGGCTGAAAAATTAAAGTATTTCTGCAATGGTCAGTACGTTGAGTCAAAGACCGACAAATACTACGATCTTCATAATCCCTCGACGGGCGAGGTTACGGGCTATGCTCCGTGCTGTACCGCAGCCGAGGTCAATGAAGCCGTCGCTGCGGCAAAAGCGGCGTTCCCCGGCTGGAGCGGTACACCGGCAGTCAAGAGAGCGCAGATCATGTACAAAATCCGCGACCTTATCATGGAGCACATGGATGAACTTACAATGCTCGTAGCAGAGGAAAACGGCAAGGTCTGGGCGGAAGCCGAGGGCGATGTTCTCAAGGCAAAAGAGGGTACCGAGCTCGCGACGCAGGTTCCGTCTCTTATGATGGGCGAGAGCATTATGGACGCTTCAAGAGGTTACGACACCGTTAAATACCGCGAGCCTCTCGGCGTTTTCGCGGGTATCGTTCCCGTTAATTTCCCGGCTATGATTCCGTTCGGCTGGATGGCTCCGACGTGTATCGCATGCGGTAATACATTAGTATTAAAAGCTGCAAGCCTTACTCCGAGAACCGCGCTTCGTATCGCGGAGCTTTACAAAGAGGCAGGCGTTCCCGACGGCGTTATCAATATCGTAACATGTTCGAGAAACGAGATAAACGTTCTTCTCGACCACCCCGACATCAAGGGAATCACGTTCGTAGGCTCGACCCCCGTAGGCAAGCTTATATATGAGAGAGCGGCTAAGGCGGGCAAGAGAGTTCAGGCTCTCTGTCAGGCAAAGAATCATGCGCTCGTTATGTCCGACACTCCCATTGAGAGAACCGTTGCGGGAGTTATCAACTCCGCATTCGGATGCGCCGGTCAGAGATGTATGGCACTTTCATGCTGCGTCGTAGAGGAGAGTATTGCCGATAAATTTGTTGCAGAGCTTAAAAAACAGGCTTCAAATATCAAGGTAGGTCCCGCCTACGACAAGACTTCAAAACTCGGTCCCATTACATATAAGAAGCATTATGACGAGGTTATCGCCGATATCGATAAAGGCGTTAAAGAGGGCGCACAGCTTGTCCTTGACGGCAGAAACTGCGTTGTCGAGGGTTACGAAAACGGCTATTATGTAGGACCCACCGTATTTGACCATGTAACAGAGGACATGACAATAGGCAGAGACGAGGTTTTCGGTCCCGTACTCTGCATTAAGAGATGCAAGGATTTCAAGGAGGGGCTTGAAATCATGAACGCCAATCCCTACGCCAACGGCTCTGTTATATTCACGCAGAACGGCTATTTTGCAAGAGAATTCGTACGTCATACGGACGGCGGTATGGTCGGCGTAAACGTCGGAATTCCCGTACCCATCGGATTCTTCCCGTTCTCGGGTCATAAGAATTCGTTCTTTGGTGATCTCCATTGCCTCGGCAAGGACGCGTACAGATTCTATACCGAGTCAAAGACGGTTACGACCCGTTGGTTCGACGAGGATGAGGGCAAAAACACCGTTGTTTCCACATGGGACGGCACAATTTAATCGAAGAGAAAATAAAATTTTAATAAAAGGGAGATAATTTATGCTCAGAATAGGCATTATCGGAGCGGGAAGAATCGGCAAGGTTCATCTTGAATCCATTTCGTATCACGTAAAAAATGCGGTTGTAACGGCAGTTGCAGACCCGTTTATGAATGACGAAACCAAGGCGTTTATTAAGGGTTTCGGCGTCGAAAAAATATATGAGGATTATCATAAAATTATCGAGGATAAGGACATTGACGCGGTTCTCGTCTGCTCGTCTACCGATACGCACGCTTCTGTTTCGATAGAGGCAATCAACGCGGGCAAGCATGTTTTCTGCGAGAAGCCCGTCGATCATTCGATCGCTAAAATCAAGGAGGTTGCCGACGCGCTTGCTTCGCACCCGGGCGTTAAATTCCAGGTCGGATTTAACCGCAGATTCGACCATAACTTCGCCGCAATCCGCAAGGCTTACGACGACGGCAGAATCGGCGGCGCACATATCCTCAAAATCACTTCAAGAGACCCCGAGCCCCCAAACCCCAAGTATATCGCCGTTTCGGGCGGAATCTTCCTTGACATGACTATTCACGATTTCGATATGGCGGCGTTTCTTACGAATTCCGACGTTCAAGAGGTTTACGTCAATTCCGCAGTCCTTGTTGATCCCGAGATAGGCAAACAGGGTGATGTTGATACGGCGATTATTACGCTGAAGATGTCAAACGGCGCGCTTGCCGTTATCGATAATTCAAGACGCGCGGCGTACGGCTACGACCAGAGAGCGGAGCTGTTCGGCTCAAAGGGTATGGTCGCAACGTCGAACGACACTCTTTCGTCCGCCGTAGTTTCAGACGCGAACGGCGTTACGGGGGAGAAACCGCTGTTCTTCTTCCTCGAGAGATATATGGAGTCATTTTCCGAGGAAACGAGACAGTTTGTTTCTGCATGTGAAAACGATACCGAGGTTCCCGTCGGGATCCATGCGGGTATGCAGTCGGTAAGAGTCGCTCTCGCGGCGAAAAAATCCGTAGCCGAACACAGACCCGTGCTTGTTTCGGAAATAGAATAACAAACAATAATTTACCGGGTTAAATTTTTGTTTGCTTGCTGTAATCTTTGCATTTATCTGCATTGATTACAGCATTTTTTCTTGACAAAGTTACTCTAATGTGTTAGACTAAAAATGACTCTAACGCATTAGAGGAGGTTTTTTAGATGGAAACGCCCAAGATTTTTGAAAGCGAATACAAATTTTGTTTAATACTATGGGAGCACGAGCCGATAAAAAGCAGTGAGCTTGTACGTCTTTGCTCGGAAAAGCTTGGATGGAAGCCGACTACCACGTACACCGTGATTAAACGTCTTTCACAGCGAGGTGTTGTAAAAAACGAAAACAGCGTTGTTACGTCGCTTATCAGCAAGGACGAAGCACAGGCCGCCGAAATAGACGAAATGGTTGAGCGCACTTTTGAAGGCTCACTGCCGGCATTTATCGCGTCGTTTACAAAGCACAGCAAGTTTTCCGACGATGAAGTTGACGAGATACAGGAGATGATAGACAAATACAGGAGGGGCGAAAAGTGATTTCCGATATTTTTGTTTATATTCTCAATATGAGTCTGAGCGCGGTGTGGCTTATACTTGCCGTTATGCTCATAAGACTTGTTTTTAAGAAAATGCCGAAAAAATTCAGAATCGTGTTATGGGGAATCGTCGCAGTCAGACTTGTATGTCCTAATCTGCCCGGCAGTCCGGCAAGTCTCGTTCCGAGTTCTCAGGTGATAGCTCAGGGGAGCTCTGCCGGCGGCTCTTTTATAATTAATTCGGGAATTTCTCCGGTCGATATCGCGGCGGATAAGATTGTCGAATCTTCAGTTTTATCATCCGTAAACACTGTCGCGGTTACGGATATATTCTCGTATATTTGGATTGCGGTCTCTGTCGGAATTCTGATTTACACCGTCGTAAGTTATTTTATGCTTAAAAGAAAAGTCGGCACCGCAGTTTTATTTAATGAAAACGTATACGAGTGTGACAATGTTTCTTCGCCGTTTGTTTTCGGACTTATTAAGCCTAAGATATACCTGCCGTTTAATATTTCGCCTGCGGACAGGGGCAGTGTTATACTGCATGAGAATGCACATATCAGACGGCGCGACCATATAACAAAAACTGTCGGATTTTTAATTACGGCTGTACACTGGTTTAATCCGTTTGTCATATTAAGTTTTATACTGCTTTGCCGTGACATTGAGCTTGCATGCGACGAAAGCATTGTTATAAATATGGATAAAGAGCAGAGATCGGACTATATGCAGGCTTTGTTCGACCTCTCGGTTGGAAAAAACAGGATTTCGATTTGCCCGCTGTCGTTCGGCGAGGTAACCGTAAAGGAACGCATTAAATCCGTTATGAACGGCAAAAAGCCCGCAAAAGCCTTACTTGCGGTGTGCGTTGCGCTGTGCGTAATTACAGGCGCGTGTTTTCTTACGGACAGATATACTCGGGACAACATGCCCGATAAACTCAAAACCGCGGTTGACTTCGCCGTGCTTTCAGATAACGACGGAAAGTATTTGGAGGGTGAGTTTAAGACGGTTTCGAGCAAAATCCTCGGGGTTACAAGAGGTATTCGCGAAACGAAAGTTTACGCGTTGTGTCTTTATGACGAATGGAGTGAAGAAAACGGTTTGCTTTACTCCGTATCGGGTTCGTTCACTCCTGTTGCAATGACGTTTAAAAATCCGTCGTCGGCAAATGCTCCGTATGTCTTAAAATCATACGAAACCCCGAGTGACGGTACAATGTACTCGGACAGTATAAAAAGAATATTCCCCGTTTCGATGTGGGGTCAGGTTTTATATATGTCAGACTCCGCAAGCTCCGATTTGCACGAAAACAGCCGTAAAAACGCGCTGGAGCATTTCGGATTAGATGAAAATACGCCCGAGCATAATCTGCCGTTTGATTATAACGTGCCGGAAACGACTATCTCGGTAAAGACGGATAATTAAAATAATAACGCGCTTTTTTGCAGATGATTTTTGCAAAGAAGCGCGTATTTTTATTTGAACATCGCGTCGAGCGGGGTTCTGTTTTTCTTGCACGGAGGGTGGTAGTCGACGCACTTTACGAGAATAGTGTCGCTTCCTATAACCTCTATGCAATTCCATTCTATACAAAGATCGTCGCTTTTTCCCATGCCGAAAAATCCGTTTTTCCCGGAGATTATCAGCGCGACGATTTTGCCCGTCGTACAGTCGACCTTTACATCGTCGACGCACCCGATTTTAATGCCGTCGCATGTGTTTATAACGTCCTTTTGACAAAGTTCGCTGATTGAACACTGCATTATATCACCCCTTACAGAGTAATATTTATTCAAAACGAAACGCGATTATCCCGGATTTTTAATTCTGTTGATAACCGATTTTTCAAGTCTGGATACCTGTGCCTGCGATATTCCGATTTCGCTTGCGACCTCCATTTGCGTCATGCCTTTCATAAAACGCATGTTCATTATCTTTTTTTCTCTGTCGTTTAAATTTTTAAGAGATTCGCGGATTACTATTTCGTCAATCCAGTCGGAATCGGTTGTCGAGTCGCCGACCTGATCCATTACATATACCGCGTCACCGTTGTCCGAATATATAGGCTCGAAAAGCGATACGGGATCGACTATCGCTTCGAGGGCGATTACGACGTTTTCTCTGGGCAAATCGAGTTCCTTGGCTATTTCGTCGACAGTAGCTTCGCGGTGATATTTATTCTGTATTTTTTCCTTTACCTGCATGGCGTGATATGCCGTGTCACGCATGGAACGGCTGACTCTGACGGCATTGTTGTCTCTTAAATACCGCCGTATTTCGCCGATTATCATAGGACATGAATACGTCGAAAACCGAACGTCAAGCGACGTGTCGAAATTTCTTATCGCCTTTATAAGTCCGATAACGCCGACCTGAAAAAGGTCCTCCGGATTTTCTCCGCGGTTTGAAAAACGCTGAACCACGCTTAACACAAGTTTTAAGTTGCCCTTTACGAGGTCGTCGCAAGCCTTTTTATCGCCCGCCTGCGCTTTTTTCAGTAATTCCATTTTTTCTTTTTCGCTCATTACCTTTAATTTTGACGTGTCCACTCCGCATATTTCGACTTTGTTATACTGCATTTTTTCAGCCCCCGAAAAATTATGTAACGGGTTTAAATGTAGTATTAACCGATATGGACAAAATTAATCCGTCAAAAAAATATTAAAGCGTTGATTTTATTAAACGTTTTGTGTTTAATCAACATTAAGACGGTATTATGCCGGTATGTTTTATTCAGGAGTTATAAATTTATGAAAAAGAAACTTCTAATTTAATCCCCGCACTCGCGGCTGTCACTGTTGCTGTCGTTCTCGGCGTGTCTGACGGCAAGCTCTACTTTATGAATCCCGACGGGGAGATAACGAAAACCGTCGATATCGGTTCACCGATTTTCTCAAAATCAGCGACTGACGGAGAGAATATATTTGTTTCCGATTTTCCGGCAGGATTATCTGCTTAAAAATCAAGGATGGCGAATAAATGAAGTTCTTTAAAAAAATACATAATTCGTTTAACTTCCGCACGGAATCGAAAATACTCTCAACAGATATTTTGATAAGTGGTAAGCGATTTTTATAAGTAAGTAAATATAAGTGAGATCGAAGTTATTTCTCGGTCTCACTTTTTATTACAAATTAATTACAATTTAGATACAAAAGGTTTCATTTCACCCTTTTCTAAGAATAATATGGTACAATATAAGCGTAACAAGGAGGGTGAGTTTAATGAATTGCACACCGAAAATGATATCACGGCTTATTGATAACGAATATATACATACGTACACCGGCGCAAAAAGCTTCATAGATGGTTATCATTTTTGCCTCTCGGATGAAGCCGAACCGCGGGTTCTCGGGCTGACGGAAAACAGAATTTTGCCGGGATTCAATATTTTTATAAAAAATAAATATGATCTTGCAAGCTTGAAGTCTTATGATATGGTTTTTGATAATATGAAATTATCGGACGAAGAGACTGACGGGAGGGAAATGTAAATGAAAAGGTATGAAAAAGTTATCTTTTCCTCTATCGGCGTGCTTTACGTAGTTTTTATGCTGTTTTCGTTTATTTGTCTTGACAGAACCGATACAGTACATTATTACCCGGCTCTCACTGTGCGTACGGATTCCCCCGAAGCGTACGAACGCCATTGTATTTCATACGGCGGAAAGGTATATTACTATAGCAAAAGAGAGCCGAACCCCATAAGCCCAAAACGCACCGTCTCACGCCTCTGAGAACGGTTTTTCCCTTGAAATACGGCAGTATTCCTGCGGAAAAGAACCGTCCCCATAGACGCAATCCGCTGTATTTTGGGTGCGGAACAGTTTATATCAATCATATTTTCGTTTCGGCAAGGCAAAGGAACGCCGGAAGCCTAACGGCTTTCAAGTTTCTTTAACGCAGGCGAAGCGGAAAGAGGGTGGATATAAACCTTATGAGTTCGACTCTCTTTTGCTATAATGATTCGCTGATAGTACGGCACGGAATCTATGTGTATGAGGACGGCAAGAG
>JALEQX010000052.1 GCA_022763825.1 Oscillospiraceae bacterium
GCGGTATTCGGCATATTCAACGACGAATCAAAAGCGAAAAAATGCTTTGAAATTCTGAAAGAAAAGTACAAAGAGGTTCATTTTTCAAAATTCACCGAAAAATCGATTTTCATTGAATAAAATTTTTCCGAAGCGTTCATCTTTAGGGTGAACGCTTTTTTTCGGAGGTTTTATAATGAACATAAAAAACAAATTATCGCTGATAAAAAATAAACTTTTATTTTCCGATTCGATTACTCAGAAACAGAGAATCCAAAATATAATTCTCGCCTCGGCGGTTTCATTCGTGTTTTTATTATGCATTCAGTTCTTACAGTTCGTCACCGACTGCCGTGACATACGCTCGGACGTATTAAGACTTCACGTCATAGCAAACTCCGATACAGATATCGACCAGGATGTAAAACTAAAAGTACGCGACGCGGTTCTTACAAAGGGCGCGGAAATTTTCGACGGAAGCGTAAACGTCAAAAACGCAAAGGAGAAACTTACTCCGGAACTTGAAAAACTCGAAAAAGAGGCTGACAGCGTACTTAATGAAAACGGTCTCGGCTACGGCGCGAAAGTAAAGCTGACTGACGAATACTTTCCCGTAAGGGAGTATGAAAACTTCACACTTCCCTCTGGACGGTACATGTCGCTTACCGTAACGCTCGGCAGCGGAGAGGGGCACAACTGGTGGTGCGTCATGTTCCCCCCGCTGTGTCTGCCCGCCGCCGAAGACAAAGAGAGCGTGTACGACGCAGTGTTCTCACAGGAGGAAACACAGATAATAGAGAATAAGCAGAAATATAAAATTAAATTCAAAATACTCGAATGGACGGACGAAATTATTGAAAAACTACGCTCAAGATAACAACATTTGACATAAATAATAAATATAGTTTTATTTCCCTGTAAAACTGATTCCAATTTATCAAGGCAGAATTTCCCTTACGTAATTAAATAATTTCCATGAATATACAATTGCATTTGCGGTTCAAATCTGCCAAAAAAAATGTTCAAAACTCTGTTCAGAAAGTTCAAAACTTTACACCCCGGAGGACTAAAAGGCAAATTTTTTGAACCAATCGGGGTAGTTTTGAACATTTTGAACATAGTTTTCGACAATTTAAAGATTTTTACTTTACAGCGAGGCAAAAATGTATATTGTGCAAAACTTTCTGCATACCGTTTTATAAATTCTGCATATCGTCAAAAAAAACTGCATATTATAAATTTCAACGAGAAAAAGACCGGTTTTCGTCACAGGAAATCGGTTTTTCCTTATTTTTATTATATATAATTATATATTTTATGCTCAGTTCAAAAAAGTATCGTAATATTGACATACATTTTATTATTTCTTATAATATAAATTATATTTTGAAAGAGTGTGATATTTATGTCGACAGCTGTAAAAATACTCGTCTGCATATTAGCGGGCGCGGGCGCGGGACTCGGCACGGGATTTGCAGGCATGAGCGCGGCGGCGGTTATCAGTCCGATGCTCACGACGATTCTCGGCATGGACCCGTACCTCTCCGTCGGCATAGCCCTGGCAAGCGATGTTCTGGCAAGCGCGGCGAGTGCGGTAATGTACGCGAGAAAAAAGAACATAGACATAAAAAACGGCATAGTCATGATGATATCCGTGCTTATCTATACGTTCGTAGGCTCGTTCGCGGCAAGCTATCTGCCGAGCAAGGCGATGGGCGGATTTTCAATGATAATGACCTTTTTCCTCGGTTTGAGATTTATAATCAAGCCCGTAACGAAGCCGAAAGCAAGGCTCGAAAATGCGACGAAAAAACAGAAGATAATCCGCTCGATAGTCTGCGGAGGAACCGTAGGCTTCATATGTGGATTCGTCGGCGCGGGCGGCGGACTGATGATGCTGTTGGTTCTGACAAGCGTTCTCGGATACGAATTAAAAACAGCCGTAGGCACGAGCGTATTTATAATGTCCGCTACTGCTCTGACGGGAGCTGTCAGTCACTTTGCAATAGGAGGCGCGCCCGACATGCTCTCACTTATCGTGTGCGTTATAAGCACGCTTGTATTCGCAATGATCGCCGCCCATATAGCGAATAAGGTATCGTCAAAAACCGCGAACAGAGCCACAGGCATTGTCTTGGTTGTCCTCGGAATTTCATTGGTTATTATAAAATATTTATAATATTACTTTTTAATGGGGAATGATGAAAATGGGATTAAACGACACAGTAAGCGCGGAGAGGATTCACATAGGCTTCTTCGGGCTTAGAAACGCGGGAAAATCGAGCGTTGTAAACGCTGTAACGGGACAGAAACTGTCTCTTGTATCGGATGTTAAAGGTACGACGACCGACCCCGTGCAGAAAGCCATGGAGCTTCTGCCGTTGGGACCGGTTGTGATTATCGACACGCCCGGTATTGATGATACGGGAACGCTCGGAGAAATGAGAGCCGAACGCGCAAGACAGACTCTTACTCATACGGATATCGCGATTCTCGTAACGGACGCGAACAATCCGCTGACTGATACGGAAAAGGAACTTGCAGAAGTATTCAACGAGAAAAATATACCGTACATAACCGTATACAATAAATCAGATTTGCTCGAAAACGTCCCGAATCCCGGCAAAAACGAAATATACGTCAGCGCGAAAAACAACACGAATATTTATGAATTAAAAGAGCTTATCGGCTCTCTTTCGGGAAAATCGAAAGAGCAAAAACCGCTTCTCGGCGATTTAATAAATAAAAACGATATCGCAGTACTCGTCACACCAATCGACTCCGCCGCACCAAAGGGCAGAATGATTCTCCCGCAGCAGAACGCAATCCGCGACGTACTCGACAATTCGTGCATCAATATTGTCGTTAAGGAGTCGGAGCTCGAATACGCACTGTCGATAATGAATAAAAAACCGAAAATCGTCGTAACGGACTCGCAGGCGTTCGAAAAGGTGTCAAAAATCGTACCCGAGGATATTCCTCTGACTTCTTTTTCAATTGTTTTCGCACGGTATAAGGGCATTTTAAAAGAAGCTGTCAAGGGCGCGTCAATGCTTAATAAATTAAATGACGGCGATAAAATTCTGATATCCGAGGGCTGTACGCATCACAGGCAGTGCGAGGATATCGGCACGGTAAAACTTCCGAAATGGATAACGGCATTTTCGGGTAAAAAACTTGAATTTGAATTCACATCGGGCAGGGAGTTTCCCGATGACGTAAGCTCTTACGCGCTCGTAATTCACTGCGGGGGCTGTATGCTCAACGAACGCGAGATGATTTCGAGAATGCAGACGTGCGTAAACGAGGACACCCCGATAACGAACTACGGAACCGCGATAGCGTTTATGAATAATATACTCAAACGTACGCTTGAAGTGTTCGGTGACGAATACACGTCGCTGTTGGATTAAAATACAACTATATAAATACAGGTCTGTGAAAAAATTTTTCACAGACCTGCTGTTTTATTGTACGGAGGGGATAGGAAAAAAAGTTCGGAATGGATTAACCGAACCTAAAACGCCGTCCCAAACGGTGTTTTAGGCTTGCCCGACGGCGTACAAAAAGTACTCCGAGGGTGAGGTTAATTCATAGCAAAAAGCAAACCTATTTTATTATACAATTGCTTTTTGCGGTCCGGGCGTTTTTAACATCACCTTTAACATCCCCGTTACTCCGTCTCAAATACAAAAGCCTCGTACGGTTTCAAACGACAGCTTGTGAGCATGAACTCACCGTCGTTATAATTATGAAGAATAAGTTTGCACTTATTGTATCTTAATTCCCTTGGCATGGTGAACACGGCTTCCTTATCCGTGTAGCTTGCGACAACGACATATTTTTTTCCTTTGTACGCTCTTTCGTACACCCAGATATCCTTATTTTCAGGCATATACTGCTTATATGTGCCGTATCTTATTATCTCGTCGCCTATACGCATACGGTTTATCTTCTGATAGAAATACCAAACGCTGTTTTTATCCTCAAGGGCTTTTTTGACGTTTATTTCGGGATAATTCGGGTTGTTGGGCATCCACGGCTCGACTGTCGAAAATCCCGCGTATTCGCTGTCGTCCCACTGCATGGGAGCGCGCGCGTGATCTCTCGCCTTTTTATTAAGCCCCCACTTAACTATGGGCATTGCGGGCGGGAAAATCTTTTTGACCGTGTCGCGAAGCTGTAATGAAACTACGTCCCTGTACTCGTCGGGTTCGAGATCCTCGAAATTCGTCATACCGATTTCCTGTCCCTGATATATGTACGGCGTACCCTTTAAGAAGTTAATGCTTATTGCGAGCATTTTGTCGACATACTCGCGGTACTCCATTTTTCCGTAACGCGGGACAACACGCGGATAATCATGATTTTCAAGATAGAGCGAGTTCCAGCACGTGTCGGGCAGAGCCTGCCAGGATGAGAAAATCTCTTTCCACTTTTTAAGATTAAACGGCTTAGGTATAGTCGTCATAAACGAGTCAACCTCGGTCTGATGCTCGAACGTAAACACGCAGTCAAGCTCCTCACGGCTCTCGTCAACGCAGTCGAACGCATTGTTTATCGTAATGCCCTGCGCCTCACCGACAATCATCGTGTCGTACTTAGACCACGATTTTTCGTTAAGCTCGTGAATAAACTCATGGTATCTCGGTCCTATAACGAAATGCTCGTCACCGCATACGACGGGATTGAATTTACCGTCGGCAAACGACTGATCCTTGCTTATATAAGTTATAACGTCGCATCTGAAGCCGTCGACGCCCTTTTCGAACCAGTAGTTACAGATATCCGCAACCTCCTGTCTGACCTTGGGATTCTCCCAGTTGAGGTCCGGCTGTTTTTTATGGAAAAGGTGGAGATAAAATTCACCCGTCGTCTCGTCGTACTCCCACGCAGAACCCGTAAATCTCGACGTCCAGTTGTTGGGCGGAGTTTTGCCGTCCTTGCCCTTTCCTTTTCTCCAAATGTAATAATCTCTGTATGGATTGTCCTTAGACGAACGCGACTGTTTAAACCACTCGTGCTCGTCGCTCGTATGGTTAACGACTAAATCCATTACGAGTTTAATTCCTCTTTCATGCATGCCGTCAGCCATCTCCTGCCAATCGTCGAGCGTGCCGAATTCGTCCATAATATCGCGGTAATCGCTGATATCGTATCCGTTGTCCGCGTTGGGCGACTTATAGCAGGGGCTCAGCCACACGCACGTAACGCCCAAATCTTTAAGATAGTCAAGCTTGCTTATAATACCGCGAATATCGCCTATTCCGTCGCCGTTGCTGTCGCAGAAGCTTCTCGGATAAATCTGATATATAACGGCATCCTTGTACCAACGTGATTTTGACATAGGGAAACCTCCGATTTTTAAACTATATAATTTATTAATATTTTATCATTTATATCTTTCAATTGCAATCAAAAAAAAGAAAAAGCCGATCCGAGGGGGGAAGGATCGGCTTTTTCTCAAACCGTAAGGTTTAAAAAAGAGAGGTATATGTACATGAAATGTTCATTATGAACATGGAGCTGTTTGTCTGTCCGCATTTAACCGTTTTTATTCGCTCAGGTCGGGACAGCTGACCTTTGATGCATCCTGTGACTAAAATATAACGTTCACAGCTTAAAATAACCTTGATTTTTCTTAAAGATTATAAAGAAATCGTTAAAAAATTATCAATTGTCATAGTAAATGTAAGTTCCGAGTCTTTCACTTGTCGTAAGACTGTACGAAATTACACCCGAATCGCCTATGACAAACAGGTTATCGCCTATATAAGTCGCGCGTGTACGGTACAAATCGTCGTTTACGGGAGCCGTAAAATACTCGGTCTTTGAAATTTTTGAATCATTGATATCAACAACCAGCGCCTTGACTCGGGATACATTTACGTAAACTTCGTCGTACTGCTCTATTATAACGCCGTATCTGCCGTTACCGAGCGAAACAAACGCCCTGTGGTCGTCGTTTATATCTGTGTTTTTCATATTAAAAGTATCAACGCACTTCGGATTTTTCGGATCGGAAACGTCGAAAAGCTTGATTTCCGCAGAGCCGTCCGTGCCGTTTTCGTCACCGCCCTTGCCTATGCCGAGTACGAGGTTATCGCCGACGGGATGAAGATATGTCGAAAATCCGGGGATTTTGAGTTCGCCGACAACTTTGGGATTCTTTACGTCGCTTAAATCAATGACGAACAGCGGGTCTGTCTGACGGAATGTTACGGCATAAGCCGTATCGCCTGCAAAACGGACGGATTTCATATTTTCGCCCAAACCGAACGCCTCGGTTCTCGATACGATTTCAAGTTTATCGTTGATAATGAATACGTAGCTTGCGGAATCATTTTTATACATCGCGTCAACGGCGACTCTGAAATATCCGTTATATCTGTCCATTGAGAACTGACCTATAACGCTTCCGGGCAGAGTGACCGAACCTATATTCGTAAGAGCATTGTTGTCGATTCTGTAAGCGGTGATCTTTGTGCTCGAGTACGAATCAACGCCCTGTATACTCTCCTCTTTTTCAAAATAATCGCCTGATGAAACAAAGAGATATTCGCCGTCGCAGTAAACGTCCCCGCCTCCTCCGAGCGACGCGCCGGAATAAAATGTATTTTCGCAATCGTTTATATTAAACGAGGCAACGGTTTGATATATCGTCGGATTGTCGGTATCTCGAACGCAGATATTACCGGCGTTTATTCTCTTTCTCTCGATTCCGTTTATAATCTCGGTGGGAACGCAGGTTTCCTTTAAATCTTCGATACTCGTTTCTTCATTATTTTCGTAATAGTCGAACGGAATATCGTATTGTCCGACGTATATAAATTTATCTCCGATAAGCCTCGATGAGACATATGAACCGTCGCTTGTATATGAAAACTCCATAACCGGAGATTTGGGATTTGTTATATTATAAACCGATATCACGGTATTTCCGCGCCGAACTGCGCAAGAGTATGAACAACGATCCGAGTATAACTCGTCCCTGTTATCAAATACGGAAACAACCGTAATAAGCCGTCCGTTAGATAAATACATTTCTTCAACATAAGAATCGGTACTGTCGTCCTCGTTTACATATGCGGGAAACGAATTGAGCGTTTTTATATTTTTTTCGTCGGAGACATCGAGAATATATATTCTGTTGTTCGAACATACATAAATGTTTTTTCCGTCGGTTTTGACAATATCGCCCTCGTCGACTCCGTCGACCTGTAAATTGGTTTTTCCGTATGACGAAGATTCGGCGAAAACCTGTGCGGACTCATTGACCGACTCAGCCTTGCTCGGGGCAGCGCTGCCGGTGTCGGAGGCTGTTGTACCCTTCTTTGTGCCGAACAGCGAAAACATATTAACGTACTCTGACTTTTTCCGTTCGCTCAACTGTTTTTTATAGTAATCGGCAACTATGGCTTCAATATCGCCGTAGCCCGTTCTGTCAATTGGTGAATTATAGTTATTATTAATATTGACGTTCGAGCCGTCGGGGCTTCCGTTTTTCACCTTCGGAGTTCTGCTTCCGAGTCCGACCGCTCCTATTCCTATTACTATCGCAATTGCAGCCGCGACGGATACTGCCGCGCTTATTATACGTTTTTTATTAATACCGCCGCCGTCTTTTACCGTTTTTTGTCCCTGAGCCTCGACGACAGCTATCTGCTTTACGCCGTCAAGCTGTTTTACGATATTGTCTCTGCTGAGCTCTTCGGGGAGCGAGACATTATCGGACGCGCTTTTTATTTTGTCTAAAAGCTCTTTATCCTGCTTATTCATATAGGTCACTCCTTATGTAAGAATCATTCTCAGCTTGGAAAGCGAGCGGGAAAGCTTCGAGCGTACCGTAGACGCGGGACAATTTATTATCTCGGCAATCTCGGAACTTTTGTAGCGGTGTACAACACTGAGAATAACGACCGTACGCTCTTCATCCGTCAGACTCTCCATGGCGTCGTAAATTTCCGTCCTCAATGTAAAATCTCCGTCCTGTTCGCTCATTACGACGGGGACGTCCCCGTCCGCGGTTTTACACTCGTTCTTTGCCTGAGCGGAAGTAAGCGACGATTTACATATATTGGACAGTATTTTAAATAACCATGATTTAAACGCGTTCGGGTCTTTTAACGACACTATCGAGGAATACGCCTTGACGCAAGCGTTTTGCACCGCGTCGAGAGCGTCCTGCTCATTGCGCATATAATACAGAGCAAATTTGTACATATCAAGCGCGTATATCTCGTATAAATCGCCGAAAGCCTCGGAGTCTCCGTTTTTCGCCCGTCGGACGAGCGTGCGTATATCTTTTTTCATCGGTGTCCCGCTCCTTTCGTACATAAGACAAGCAAAACATATATACTGTTGCAGAAAAAAATAAAAATTCGGCTTCGGGGTATTTAGTTTTATCCCAAAGCCGATTTATATAAATTGAAAATTAAAAATGCGTAAGGATTAAACCCACCACATCTCGCATGTGCCCTCTTTAATAATAGCCTGATTGAGAGTTTCAATCGCTTTTCTGAGTCCCTCGTCCTGGCTCATAAGAGAATCCTCATGTTCAATTGAAAGAACGTGGTCGTAGCCTACCATACGAAGCGCGCTTACGATATCCTTCCAGTAGCCGAGATCGTTTCCGTAGCCTACGCTTCTGAAAAGCCACGAACGGTGAATTTCATCTGCGTACGGCTTCGTATCGAGAACGCCCGTTCTTGCAATATTGTACTTATCAAGCTTCGTATCCTTTGCATGAACGTGGAATATCGCGTCCCCGAGCTCTTTAATAACGACAACGGGATCCATACCCTGCCAGATAAGGTGACTGGGGTCAAAGTTTGCGCCGATTTCGGGGCCTACTGCATTGCGGAGTCTTAAAAGCGACTCGGTATTGTAAACGCAGAATCCGGGATGAAGCTCAAGACCGATTTTCGTAACGCCGTGACTCTTTGCGAATGCGACAAACTCTTTCCAGTATGGAATGAGGACTTCGTTCCACTGCCACTCTAAAACCTCCGAAAAATCGTTCGGCCACGGGCAGGTTACCCAGTTGGGGTATTTCGAATCCTCACAGTCGCCGGGACAGCCCGAGAACGTGTTTATCTGATCTATGCCCAGTTTTTCCGCAAGCAGAACCGTATCGCGCATGTCCTTGTCGAATTTCGCCGCGATCTCCTTATTGGGATGTACGGGGTTTCCGTGACAGCTCAGCGCGCTGATTACGACATTGTATTTTTTAATAAGAGACTTAAACTCCTCAAGTTTTTTGTCGTCGTTTAAGAGAATTTCGGGATTTGCATGGTCGTTTCCGGGATATCCTCCGCAGCCGATTTCGACAGCTTCAACGCCCATATCCGTAAGATGTTTGAGCACTTCCTCAAAAGGAAGTTTTGCGTATAAATTTGTTAATACTCCGAGTTTCATTATGTATAATCTCCTTATTATCTGAAATTGGCTTTGAGAAATTCCATGCTTCTCTTGATGTCGGAAAGACCGTCGGGCTCCGGATTGTCGTTTTCGAGAATTACCCAGTCAAGTCCGATTTCCTTTACAGTCTTAACGACCGTATCAAGATCGCAGTTACCCTCTGTCAGAGCCTTGGGATGACCGTCAAGTCCGTCCTTTATATGAATGTGAACAATGCTGTCCTTATGCTCTGTTAAGAATTTATGATTGTCAACGCCGGCGTAAAAGCTCCAGTACGTGTCTATCTGCAATGAGCAGACCTGAGCGACTTCGTCGATAATAAGTTTATCGCTGTTTTCGTCGACGGGAGCGAACTCTCTGTCATGGTTGTGATAATAAATTTTAATACCCTCTTTTTCGGCTTTCTTCGCCGCGGGAGCTATTATCTTTTTAAAATGCTCGAGTCCGTCTCTTGTGAAAACGTCTGCTCCGCCCATGCCCATTTTGGTAAGTCCGAGCGTTTTTCCGTATTTCAAAGTCGCGTCAAGGTGTTCCTCATCGTAATTTTCAAGTCCCATGTGAGTTCCGACTGCGGCGAGTCCCGCGTCGTCGAGAGCTTTTTTCAGAGTTTCCGCGTCCAAATCCTGATATCCGGCAAATTCGACTCCGTCAAAGCCTATTTCCTTAACGTCCTTTAATATATTGATAAGGTCGCTGCCGGAATGAATAAGATCTCTTAATGTGTAAAGCTGCAATGCAAGTTTCATTTTTATTCTCCCTGTTAATCGTTAATATATACGGGTTTGCCCGTCTTTGCCGAGGTATATATAGCCTCCAAAATACGCGTTACGACAAGAGCCTGCTCGGGCTTTACGAAAACCTCGCCCTCACCCTTTATCGCCTTAAACCAGTCGTACATATCAAGGTCGGTCGCGTCGGACGACTTACCGTCATAAAATGCAACTCCGCCCGCGTTCATATCGGGAATCTCAACAACCTGTCTGCCGTTCTTAACATAGTTTACGGTAACGTCGTTATCGCCGACGGTGTCTATACCGCCCTTGTCTCCGCACAGCAGGAACGCCGCTTCCTTGGGTCTTGCAATGTTAAGAGCCCAGCTCGATTCGAGGATAACGACCGCGCCGTTCTCCATTACGATATATCCGAACGCCGAATCCTCGACGGTGAATTTTTCGGGATCCCAGTCACCCCATGCGTTAGCCGTGTGCTTCTGGTCTGCAATACGTCTGAACGTGTTGCCCACAACCATTTTAGGCTTATAGTTATTCATCATCCACAGCGTAAGATCAAGCGCGTGAGTTCCGATGTCGATAAGAGGACCTCCGCCCTGCTCATACTCGTTGAGAAATACGCCCCACGTCGGAACGGCTCTGCGCCTTAATGCGACGGCTTTGGCAAAATAAATTTCGCCGAGTTCTCCGCTCTCGCATACGGCTTTTGCGTAGAGATTTTCGGGACAGTGTCTGTTCTGATAACCTATCGAGAGAAGCTTGCCCGTTCTCTTCGACGCGTCGAGCATGGCTTTGGCTTCCTCATAAGTTTTAGCCATGGGCTTCTCGCACATAACATGCTTGCCCGCCTCGAGTGAATCTATTGTTATAAACGAATGGGAGCGGTTGGGTGTGCAGACATGAACAACGTCGATAGTCTCATCCTTTAAAAGCTCTTTATAATCAATGTAAACCTTCGCGTCTTCGGTTCCCCATTTATTTTTTGTATTGACGGCTCTCTCCTCGATAATATCGCAGAATGCAACGAGTTCGGCGTCCTCGCGTTTTGCAAGAGCGGGGAGATGCTTTCCGTTGGCTATTCCTCCGCAGCCGATAATGCCTATTCTTATCTTGTCACCCATTAAAAACGTCCTTTCACGAGACTGACGATTTTACGCGCAGTCCTATATATTTCATATATAAGATATCATATCGGGAAAAAAATTCAAGCGGTTTGAGTTTATTTTCCGTGACAAAATAAAACGCGAAAATTTATAGACTTTGCACAAACGAAAATCAAGTTATGGGGGTAAGTATTGAAAAAAAATCGAAACCTACCCCATAACTCATATTTTAATTGCAGATTGGAATTGTTTTTTTACACAAAATACAAATCCGTATCCCAGCCGAGCGTGTGGGGAGTATGTCTTATAAACGCTTTATAATCACCGTGAATACTCATAACCTTGATTATCAGCGAAAAAACATCCTCGCTCCTGTGGTAGCACGCGATTTTCATTTTCGGCTTACATCTTAAAATTGTTTCTCTCATGCCGTCGATCGCCTTACTTTCCGCACCCTCGACGTCGGCTTTAAGATACGTTACATCTTCGTTTTTTAATATGCTGTCGACGCTTACGGATTTTACGGGAATTTTCCCGTTATCCGATGAGCCCCCGCGCCCTTTAGCCGACGTAAAGAAAGTTTCGCCGTCAAAATCGGAAACGCACGCATTTATCAGGCGGATATCACGTATATTCTCCGTGTTTTTTTCGAGTTTCTTAAAATTCTTCCCGTCCGGTTCTACGGCGGTTATAAAAGAATAATCGGGACATGAATCTACAAACGACAATACCGTATCACCGTTGTACGCGCCGAGGTCAAGATATTTTTCGCCCTTTCCGAATTTGAACGGAACGCAAACCGACTCGCATTTTTTTAGATATTCCCTCTCGCCCGTGAATTTAAATTTAACCATATTGTCGTAAATCTCTCTTGATTCCTCGTCATGAAAAAGCGTGCGGGCATACTCTATTTTATCGATGTTTTTATTTACGAATTCCCTGTCGAATATATTGTCCCCGTAAACGGGCACGTCGACGGCATAATACTCGCATTTATCCGCGATTTTTTCGACGTTTTTTATAACCTCCGCCCTGCCGCTGCCGAAAGACTGTGCAACGATAAAGTCCGCGTTTTCTCTTTGAATATCGGCGAATGTTTTTACCTTAAAACCGCGGAAAAACCTGTCACGGCAGAATCCGTCGCTTACGAACACGCCTGAAATTTCAATTCCTCTTGAATTAAAATCGTCTATGACTTTATCGGCGCCGTTTCCCGTTCCGTATAAAAAAATCGGCTTTTCGCTCTTTTTCAATTTTTCTCTCAAATCGTCGTTATTTTCAAAAAAATCTCTCAATGACAAGGCAACCACCCGACATTAAATATATCAAAGGAAAAATCATGTGTCAATATTGAAAAAATGATAATAATGTGTTATAGTAATCTATGTATGGACAGGTTTTTCTGTCCGCCGATAGGAGGCTTAATATGAAATTTACCGAAACACAACAGGCTAATCTTACAAAAGTACAGGATATCGAATTAAAAATACTCAGAGAGCTTGACCGTATATGTCAAAAATACGGACTCAAGTATTCCTTGAGCGGAGGAACGCTTTTAGGCGCTATACGTCATAAGGACTTCATCCCCTGGGACGACGATATTGACATTGACTTGAGAAGAGACGATTTTAATAAACTTATAAGCGTCCTGCCCGACGAACTGGGCGACGAATTCGAATTCGTAAACTACAACGAGTTCGGCGAGTATTTCTGCGATTTTATTCCGAGAATTTTCTACCGCAATTCGAAGGCTGTAAACTCCTTCAGCGTAGACGGCGGTAAATCGAATTTCGCAAACGACGAGAGAATGAACAGAATTTTCATCGAACTTTACTGTCTGCACGATACCGATTCAAAGAAGGTTAAATCTCAGATATTCAAAGTTAAAACGATATACGGTCTTGCAATGGGTCACCGTTACAAACCCACGAACAGCGACAATTATTCGTTTATTCAGAAAGCGGAGGTTGCCGTTTTGTCGAACATCGGCAAACATATGAAGCTTAAAAAGATATTCGACATGTACGAAAAGTGCGTCGGTTCCGTTCCCACGGGTACGGGTAACCTCTATTTCAAACCCTCCGTTCCCCTCCCCGTTCAGGAGAGAAACGTTTTTGACAAGCACCTTTTTGACGAGTATACATATGTCGATATACGAAACGACAAAGCGTGTGCTCCCGCTGAGTATATAAAGATTCTCGAATCCCTGTACTCAAACTGGCAGGAGCTTCCCCCCGAAAAAGACAGACATCCCGGTCACTTTGACCTTGATAATGTAGAAATGTGGTAAAGGAGTAAATTAACAATGAGCGTAAAAAATATTACAATAATAATGTCCGGCGGAGTCGGAAACCGTTTCGGAGCCGACAGACCCAAGCAGTACACCATGCTCAACGGCAGATGCGTTATCGACTACGTTATCGACGCGGCTAAGGCGTCAAAACTTACTGATAAAGTCGTCGTTGTTATGGACCCGTCGTGTATCAATTATTCCGAGGAGCTTAAAAATTCGGGATTCGATTTCGCATTAAACGGAAAAGAGAGACTCGACTCTCTTAACAGCGCTTTCGAATATATTAAAGAGCATTATCCCGAGTGTGAGAGAATTATAATTCTCGACGCTGTCGCTCCGTTCGTTACCGGTGAGCTTATCGACGATTATCTTGACAAATTAACCGATTACGACACCGTTATCACATGTCAGAAGATTACGGGTGCGCTCGGCAACTATGACTATGACCCGCTTGACAGGGAAAAATACTATATGACCCAGTCGCCCGAGTCGTTCAGATTCAAGGTTATCACAAAGTATTTTACAACGACGTTCCCCAGCCAGGAACTTGCATGGCAGATGCCCAGAGAAACTAAGAAGTATCTTAATTTTGATTTTAAGAACAATCTTAAACTCACCTATGATTTCCAGGCAAAGTACGCGGAGTATCTCATGGATTACCTCGCAAAAAAGGATGAGAAGTAATTTTCACCCCATAAACCAATCAGGGGATTAAACGAGTATGGACAAGAATACAAAGAAAAAAACTCTATCCATAGCGTCGGACCTTATCTACTCGATAGCCGGTCTGATGCTCATGAACGGTATGCTTCAGCTGCTGATAAATCCTACGCTCAACAACTGGATGGGCGAGGACGCGTTCGGCAATTATCAGTCCGTTCTTGCCGTCGTATCGATAATGGGTACGACGTTCGGCGTTGCGGCGAACTATTCGCGTATGGTCAAGCACAGAGAGCATAAGGACTGCAATACCGATTACAGTATTTTTCTTATAATTATATCCGCGCTGTGCATACCCGTGTCCGCGGCGGCGCTGATAATGTACAAATCATTCACCGTCGGCGCGTTTCTCCTGCTCGTTCCGCTGTCGATATTCACGGTACTGCGGTATTACGGCGACGTAAACTACAGAATGAATCTTAATTATAAAGGATTTTTCATCTACTACGCCGTAATAACGCTCGGCTACTGCGTCGGACTGCTTTTCTATAAGCTTACGGGCAAGTGGGAACTTACAATTCTCTCGGGCGAACTGCTCGCATTCATATTCGTATTTTCAAGCGGAAAGATATTCAGAGGCGAACCGTTTAAAAAATCGCCGTATTTTAAAGAAAATATTAAGTCCATGACCGTTCTGTCCTCGACGAATATCATATCCGCCGTCGCGCAGAACGCGGACAGGATAATACTAAGATTTGCGACCGGAGGCGGAGACGCGGTAACTACGTTTTATGTTTCAACGCTTTTGGGCAAGGTTGTTTCACTTCTCACCACTCCGCTAAACGGAGTTTTAATAGGATATCTTACGAAATACGAGGGCAAAATCACAAAGAAAATGTACCTGATTTTCTCCGGTGCGCTTCTCGGAGTCGGAGTTATCGCCATGGCGGGATGCTATGTCGGCTCGATGATATTCGTAAAACTTTTCTACCCCAACGTCTACGACGCGGCAAAAAGCTATTTCTTCCTCGCGAACGCGGGACAGATATTCTACTTCATCTCGAACTGCCTGATGACGGTAATGCTCAGAATCGCGAATGAAAAATATCAGATGTATCTGAATATTGTATATGCCGTAATTTTCGCCGCCACCGTGCTCCCGATGACGCTCGCCATGGAGCTGACGGGACTTACGTATTCGCTTTTGATAGCTAACGCCGCAAAATTCATACTCATAGTCGCTGTCGGACTTGTAAAGATACAAAAGGATTCAAGGAAAGAAATCTCAGAATAATATAAAAACATAAAAAAATTCGGCGTACCATAAGGTACGCCGTTTCCGTTTTATTTATTAAGCTTCTCCATAACATCATAAACAATATCGACCGCATGCATTGAGAAAAGCGATATCGCGCTCGCCATTCTTGTCCTGCTCTGCGCATTTTTATCGAAAAGCACGGGCACTCTGTAACGCCTGATATTTTTTGCGATATGATTTTGTTCGCGTTTACAGTCGAAGTCGCATTTTCTCAGCTTCATATACGCGTAGAAATTATTCTCGACAAATCTGTTGCAGAACGCATTGTAAAGACGCTTGTCCGTTTTCGGAATGCGCGAAGCAAGCGAATCGGAAAGCATTACATAGTCGTAAAATCTGTAATAGTCGCACGTTATATGCGTGGCGCTGTCGGCGCGGTAGTAGTAATAATACTTCGGAATACTCGTATACGCCGTCTTTTTTATGCTCAATAAAATCCTGTATGTAGTAAACGTATCTTCTCCGAGCGTATATTTCTCGAATCTGATTTTATCGAATATCTCTCTCTTATACATTTTGCAGCAGCTTGACGCGGACAGATTTCCGTAAAAAATCTCGCTTAACGCAAACGCCGCCGAGCAAAAATGCACTTCGTGTTCGCACTTAAACGGATTTACGATTTTGCCGTCGGAATACTCGTTATAATATCCGCACATTGACATCTCACATCCGCCGTCGGCAATAAGATTATATAAAAACTCTATATAATCCTTATCAACATGGTCGTCGCTGTCGACAAACGTAATATACTCGCCCTTTGCGATATCGAGTCCGGAATTTCTCGCATAGGCAACGCCGTCGTTCTTTTTATGCAGAACCTTTATACGGCTGTCCTTTTGAGCGAGAGCGTCGCACAGTTCCCCCGACCCGTCCGACGAACCGTCGTCAACAAGTATCAGTTCAAAATTATCGTATGTCTGTTCCAGTATGCTTTCCGCACAGCGCGAAAGGTAATCCTTTACGTTATAAACGGGAACGATAACGGAAATCAACGGTTTCATACATAACCCCTTAAATGTTTAAATATGAGATATGATAAATTCTCCGATTTTTTCGGCGCTTGAGCCGTCGTGAATCTCGTGAAGTTTATTCTTGACAGCCGTGCGCTCCTCAAGATGCGGATCGACGCCGTTCTTTACGTCCTCAAAGAATTTTATAAGCTCGTCGGTATCGTTTATATACTCGCCTTTTAATATATCCTGCGGGTTTTCATAGACGAATCCGCGCGCCTTGATATACTCCTTAAAATCATCGACGGTAAGACCTATCGGCTTGTCCGTGAGAAGATAATCGTAATATACTGACGAATAATCGGTAACGAGCGCGTCGGTTTTTGCAAGAAGCTCGTAAAGCTGTATATTCTTTTTGTCAAGGTCGTCGTTAGTCAATATTTTAAAATTAGTAAGTCCCGCCTGTATCTTTTTATCGATTTTCTGAACGGGGTGAGGTTTCAGTATCAGAAGAATATTATTCTCTCTTAAATACGAATCGACTTTTTTGATTTCGTCCTCCGTATTAATCGTCGGAATGCCCGTATTCGTCGTCTCAATGTTAAATCCTCTCGACGAAGCGGCAGTATGCTGTCTGTATGTCGGCAGCCATACTATAACCTTGTCATAGTCCGAAATACCCATTTCGGCTCTGACATCCCTGTCGGTATAGAGATAATCGGTTCTCGGGAATCCCATGAAAACCATTTTATCCTTGCTTATCTTAAAATCCTCGCTGAAAATGTCGGCGAAGAAATGCGATACGCACAGGCAGTAATCGCAGTTGTCCTTTATACAGTAACTGCCGTTGGAACGCTTGAGAGGCATACCGTGCTGAAGACAGAAAGAAAACTGGTCTTTTCTGTTCTTGCCCAAAAGACGGTTGCAGTATATCAGCGCCTTGGACGTGGTCATTATGTAATGATATTTAAGTTTTTGTTTGACGGAATCCGTACAGTCCCAGTATTTTAAAAATTCCGTATTTTTAAGATTGGAATTCTTATATTTCTCAGGGTCGGCGACAAGCCATACGATTTTGTACTTATCGTCGATATGCTTTTTATCGATTAAATATCTGTACACCGGATAAGTATTGCACGAAAATTCGGGATTGCTCTCAAATACAATCGTGTTTTTTATCGGCAGACGCTTCAGCGCACCCTTGTACGCCTCGAGAATCTTTTCAACCATATCGCTCTTTGCTGACATATCTGCATCTCCTGTATAAATTACTCTTTGGGTTCGGGCAAAATACGGTATTTTAATTTCAAATACTTAACATATGTATCGGGCGACTTTGTAAGCCAGTCGAATACTATTTTAAGATGAAATTTATTTGCGGGAATCAAATTACGGCAAAGACTGTATTCGTATACGAAATAGCCGTTGAGCCTCCTTGCGACGGCCTCGTCGTAGAATCCTCTCGTAAGGCACTTCTGAATAACTCTCGGCGCGACTTTTATCGCGACGAGCGCCGTTTCCGAGGCAAGGTCGTTAAGTCCCTTGCTTTGAAGGAATTTGCATCTGTCATAGACCGCCTCTTCCCTCGTAAGATTTTCGGGGGCGTATCTCTTCATTGTAATGCTTCCGCCGTGCTTTATGTAAAAATACGTTTTATCGGCTATGCACGCAATCTTTTTGCAGTTGTACGCAATGCGGTGAGCCGCAAAATGGTCCTCGTGAATTTTACCCTCCGGATATCTGATGTCGTCAAATATGCTCTTTTTGCATAATTTATTGCACGACATTACGTACAAAAATCCAGTCTTGGTATTAAGCAGATGAAGCATGTCGATGCCTGTAATAACACAGTCTTTCATATCCGACGGATGGCGCATTTCATACTCAGACATATCGTCGTTTACATACGCAAAATTACCCTGCGCCATATCCGCGTCGTTTTTGATAAGCGCGTTATATAAAAGCTCAAAACAGTTTTCCGAGATAAGGTCGTCGCCGTCAAGGAAATAAATATACTCTCCCCTCACTTCGTCGAGTCCCGCATTTCTTGCGGCGGAAACGCCCGCATGCTCTTTGTGTATAACTCTGAAACGGCTGTCCTCCTTTGAATAAGAATCGCAGATTTCTCCGCTCTTATCCGTAGAACCGTCGTCGATGAGAATAACCTCCCAATCGCTCAGAGTTTGCTTCTTTACGCTGTCAAGTGTTTTTGCGATGTATTTTTCAACATTATAAAAAGGTATAATAACACTTATCATAAAACTTCACCCTTGCACTCCGTGCCCGCCGAAACAAGAGCGTCCGTCTCTTCGGGCTTTACGGAATCCTCTGTCTGTACATCCTCGGGTTCGATTTCGGTTTCGACGGAAATTTCGGCGTTTTCCGCAGTCTCATCACCGGTTCCGTCGGCAGCGGCTTTCTTTAAATTCTTTCTGTTTTTAATAATACGTACGCATTCAATAACCGCCTGAACAAAGAGAATTGTAAATATCAGCTGGAATACGGGAGTTGCGATAACGTGGTTAATTCTCGAGTTCCACGGTATTTTGAGAGCGACGTAACTGAAGAATGATACCGCGCCTTCGCTGTACCACATAAACGTCGGTATCGGCGTAAACAGCAGTGCGAACAGAACGGTCATGAATATGTCAAGTTTTGACCTGTATTTCTCATCCCTGTCAAACAGGAAGAGAACAAGCGGTATTATCAGGAACCATAAGACATACGAGCTCGAGAATGTCGGAATATTCAGGAACAGGTAACTTAATATAAATGTTTTCTGCCAAATTTTCTTTACAAAGAAGAGTGCGAAAACCGCAAACGCCTCATAAATAACCATAGCATAGAACGCGACATTTGCGCTGTCGATTGCGAAAAAGTCATGCATAAAGTCCGCAATCGGCGCCAAAACGGGATGAAAGTCCCTTAGTCTTTGTATGTATTCGCACAGATTTTCCATTTTTCCGTACACCAGCACGACGTTTTGTATACTTACAGAACTGAAGTTTATTCCGCTCGACTTTCTGTTTCTGAACTGGAAAAGGCTCGCCGCTATCTTCTTTAAGCTGTCAAGAGACGACGATGTCTTGCTCGACGAAGAGGAATCTGCTGCGCTGTCTGCGCTGTCTGCGTTTTCGGCTGCCTTCTTTGCTGCCTCTTCCTTTTTCGCAGCCTCGGCTCTGTCGAGTTCGCCGTATTTGTTCGCCTCGGAGAGGTGCTGACGCTGCTGGAGAATAAGCTCTCTCGATGTCTGAACGGGAGCGGGAATAGTGCTTATGAGAATAAACGGAATAACAACGGCAAGAATACCGTAAACAACAAGACGGATTGCCTCTTTATACTTTTTATCAAAGAGAAGGAGCAGACCGAAAATAGCGGGATAAAGTTTAAGACCCGCGGCAAGAGCAAGACAGATATATGAAATTTCTCTTATGGCTTTGCTCTCGGAATCTCTGAAAAATACAAAGAATGCTGTAAACGCAACGGCAAGCGAAACGATATTGCCTCGCTCCATGCAGTACATAAGAGGATAGCTGAATATTGTAAGGAATGAAAAGATTGCTGCTATTCTGCGTGTTTTTTTATCGTAACTGCTTTCGTATTTTCCGTCAAAAGCCTTTTTGTAAACGAAACGGTATGTTGCGATTACGACAATAAGCGTGTAGAAAAGGTAAATCATAAGACACGACTGGCTTTTCTGCATGTCGTAATTATCCCTCGGGTCGAGCGCTACTTCCGCATAGGGAAGCATTCTGCCCAAAAAGCGGAAAAATGCAACCGCAAGAGGGGGATAAATACTGTTTCTCTCCGAGTAAACGTTCGAAGCCGCCGAGTCTCGTATGGAGTTGAAGAAATCCATAAACCAGTCGGTGTAAACGCCGTTATGGAAAAGCATTCCTCTGAAGGAGCTTCCCTTTGACGCAACAGCCAAAACAATGCACAATACTATACCGAATATAAATATTGAGCAGAAGAGAATCAAAAGATCCGTAGAAGTGGTACGTCTTTTTGCAAGAGCCGAATTTTTCTGTCTTTTCATTGTATCTTTACCTTTCAGCCTTTAATTTTTTCGGTTTTCGTCCGTTTTGATCTCGGAGTCCACAGCAGTTTCGAAAATTTCGAAAACAGCCATGCAATACCGAGCGTTACGGCAAAGCAAACCGCGAAATATAAATAAATATTAAAATCGGAAAGTCCGAAATGATCGAGAATTATCATCGGCAGTCTTTGGAAAATATATAGCGGGAAAAGATTTTTGCCGAGCCAGACAAGAGGTTTGTTGCATATAGAAACTTTCATTGTAAACAGTAAGACCGTCCATACGAACAACGCCATGCTCAGTTCGTATAAAACAAAGTTCTGCTTTGCAAATTTGAACGAGTAAAGACAGACGAGAACCGAGAAAACAAACAGGGGAATCCATACCTGATTTTTCATAACGATTTTCTCAACATACGGTCTGAGCCGGGAGTACCACATGCCCAGCGCATAAATCATTATCGTATCGTACCAGTAACTTTGTTTTAAATTAAATACTCTCAGCACTATGACGAAAGCGGCGAGAAGAACAGTAACACCCGTCACGGAAAGATACTTTTTTCCCCTGAAAATCTCAAACGCGATAAACGTCACCGCATATGCAACAAGAATCGAGAATATGTACCAGTTGCTGTTTCCGACCGAATCCCATCCGATCAAAGAGAGAACAAACTGTTTTATATCGAAAACTTTTCCGTTGTTGAACGGATTGCCCAGCGCCATGCGCATAACGGCGAAAATGATAACCGCGATATCAAACTCGACGAGCACGTGCAGAAGCCGTCTTTTCGGAATCGAATTAACATACGGCAGTCCTTTTTTACTTATAGACTCCATAACTCCGTATCCGGAATAAAAGAGAAAAAGCGTAACCATCCGCTGACCTATCAGCGAAAAATATTTATAAAAAGTTACATCGCCCGACCATGCCGAATTCAAATCAATATAGCTTTTAAAATGCGAGAAAAAGACTATTATGATGAAAATTCCTTTTATTGCCGTAGTCTTTTCCACAGACATATAATCCGACATAAAACCCGATTCGTCCGGTTTCAATTTTATTTTATAAAGACATAAAACGGCGAACAGCAAAAAGTAAAAAATCATAAATTAATCTTCCTTAATTTCAATAACTCAAAACAAATCCGTTGCCTGATTTTTCAAATTCAAATATTCACATGCGCACAGCGCAAAACAGAGTATATCACATCCGGCGCATAATTTCAACACAAACACAGCAAACGTAATATTTTTATACTTTATTTCTGTTTTACCGCCCTAAAATGTGTTTTTCTGCCTTAAAACTAATAATATTGTCCAAAAATCCGACGTTTTTTCTTTTTCAGAAGCCGAAAGATGAATTTCATTCGGCAGTCACAACCGGCAAACCGGGAAATATAATATAATTCGATATTATTTTCGATTTTAAATATATCATATCGTCAAAAAAAAAACAAGAGTGATTTTTTTCATAAAAATGCGATAAAAAAAGTAACAGAACAGTAACCTTTCTTGACTAAAGCATCATTATGTGGTAAACTTACATTGTTTTATTATGTATTTTAATAATTGAGGTGGCTTTCTTGGCTCAAAAGGATAAAAAAGCGTCGCTGCGCGCGGCCGCGC
>JALEQX010000060.1 GCA_022763825.1 Oscillospiraceae bacterium
AAAAAACCGTAATTCATAACGAATCAAATTATGAATTACGGTTTTTGTTATTTTGTTTTATCCGGTTATTTTACCAGCATAAGCATTGTTCCCGCGACGATAAGCGTAAGCCCTATACCGCTTTTGGCTGTCAGTTTCTCCTTAAATACGATTCGTGAAAACGCTATCGTACCGAGTATGCTCAGTTTATCAATAGCCACGACCGTCGCAGCCGAGCCGTCGCGCAGAGCCTTATAATAGCACAGCCATGACGCGCCGGTCGCAAGTCCCGACAGGCAGATAAATAACAGTTCGTTTTTCGGCGCTTTCTTTATTTCTCCGCCCTTTTTTGTGACGAAGACCATTACCCATGCCATGACGAGCACGACCACCGTACGTATCGCGGTGCCGAGGTTTGACTCGACGCCGTCAATGCCTATTTTGCCGAGAATCGACGTAAGCGAGGCGAACACCGCCGACAGAACAGCGTAAATTATCCACGACGGGCGTTTGTCCTTTTCGCCGTCGGAATCCGTTTTCTTTTTCTCAATCATCAAAAACGTTCCCGCGCCGATTAAGACAATGCAAACGCCCTTTAACAGCGTTATTTTGTCGTCTAAGAATATAAATGCGAGAATCAAGGTCAGAATTACGCTCGACTTGTCAATCGGTACGACTTTGTTGACTTCGCCTGACTGGAGCGCACGGAAGTAGCACAGCCATGACGCGCCCGTCGCAAGTCCCGACAGAACGAGGAAAATCCACGTTTTTGCGCCGATATCGCCTATCGAGCCGAGCGAGCCGGATATGCCGGCCATTATCACCGCCATTATCAATACGACTATCGTTCGTATCGCCGTGGCGACGGTAGAATCCGTTTTCTTGATTCCGCACTTTGCAAGTATCGACGTAAGAGACGCGAACAGAGCGGAAGCGAATGCAAATACAATCCACATAACAGTCATTCTTTTCTTATGTTATTTAATTAAACTGTACGATGTAAATTTAAAAAAATTATAAACCGACACAAAGTATCATAGAAACGGAACCGACGAATCGTCAGCGGTTCCGTAAATTCTTATTTATATCTGCCAAGGAAAATCTTCAAGTTCATCAAGAAGCTGACCTACGGTCATGTCGGGATTTGCGATTCCCTTTTCGAGCGCGGAAATCATGTTCTTGTGAAGCAGGTCGATATGCTCCGTCTTTATAAAATTCGAACGTCTCATATAGTAGAAGTCCGTTCCGCCGTCTTTCGGATTCGGAACTGCGAAAACGTAGAGAGGCATAACGTATCTGCCCATGCAATATGCGGTGAAATCAAAGTCGATTCCCGATTCCTTAGCCGCGTACGCGATGGGGAGCCATGAGAACATAAGACACGACGGACCTTGCATTGCGCTCAGGTGCTGAATCTCCTGCTGAAGTTCTCTCGCCTCGAGATACGGGAAATTCATGTGACGGACGAGATTGTTTCTGCATGTGCTTAATTTATCGACAGCCTGCGCGAACGTCTCCGTTTCCTCATGCGAGGTGCGAAGCTGTAACGGCTGAGCAAGACATCCGCCGACGCGCTTTGATGTAAGGGTCGCTCTGCGCGAACACATGAGCATGTTGAGAATATCGGGCGCGCGGTAGTTTACCTTTGAAGCATGCGCCCTCTCGCCGTAGAGGAACATTACCTCGGGAGGAATCATATGCTCCTTGCAGTAGGCGTAAATTTTTTCCGTAAGCTCCTTGCTTACTTCCTTTTTTATAATGTCCGCCTTGTCGTGAATCGGGTCGTATGCCGCGGGAACGGTGATATCGGGATCCTTTTTTCTCGCCTTGTCAAGAAGATCGTGTCCGTGAATTCCGGCATAGAAAAGTCTGCCGTTGTCTTTCCAGTAGTGAATATACCAGTCTCTGTCCCTGCCGTGCTTTTTCTCGTTTGCAAGGTAGCTGAATTCGGTCTGAATATACTCTTCATACGAAGCGAGCGGTTCGGGCATGTCCGTACCGTTTTTCAAAGCTCTGTAAACGCCGAGCAGATCGGAGAAGAACAGCGCGCCTCCGATAGCGTCGGTTACTAAGTGGCTGACGTTCATATACATTCCCGTGCTGCCGTCGGGCAGGGTGAATATTACAAATCTGTAAGGAACGGATTTAAACAGCTTAACCGGCTTCCGGGCGTCCTTCTGAAAATACTCGTCTCTTAACGCTATGCTTCCGAAATGCATAACGGGGATATCTTCGGGTACGTATTCGGGCAGAAAGTACTGTTTTATCTGCTTGTCGGCTTTGACAAAACGGATTCTGAGCGCGTCGTTTCTCTTAATCTCCTCAACAAACGCCTTTTTCAGAATGTCGATATCGAGATTTTCCCTCACGGTTACGCACAGCGGAATCTGAACGACCTGCTTGTGAATACTGTATTTTAAAAGGAAATACATCGTCTGCTGTGACGGAATTATGTCGTAAAGCTTGTAGGGTATGTCTTTTCTCATAATACGACCGACCTTTCAGAGAATTGTTAATTATAATATTAAAATTACGGTGTTAAACATGTGTTAAGAATTCGTAAATTCAAAATTAAATCAGCCGAGCTGCATGAATCCGACTTTCTTCATGACCTTGCGCATAGTTCTGTCCGCGATTCTCTGCGCCTTTTCGGCTCCCTTTTTCGCGGTTTCGAGAATGTACGCCTTGTCGGTTA
>JALEQX010000061.1 GCA_022763825.1 Oscillospiraceae bacterium
CCTGAGAAGCAGTAACTTCTCAGGAGCTGTGTGAAACTTAAAATTATGCGATTTTTTAGTCTCTGCACCGTTTTTAGCACCGATTGGTGTAAATTTGGTGTAAAGAGGTAAATTTATTCGGTTTGGAAAATCCCGAAACCCGCATAAATACTGGGGTTTTCTTACTTGTCGTTCGGTAAGGACTTCATTGTGGGGAAGAGCAGTACATCTCTGATAGCGGGAGAATCGGTCAGAAGCATAACCATTCTGTCGATACCGAATCCGATACCGCCGGTCGGAGCCATACCGTATTCGAGAGCGGTGAGGAAATCCTCGTCGGTGTGATTGGCTTCCTCGTCGCCCTGCGCGAACAGCTCGTCCTGCGCCTTGAAACGCGCGCGCTGGTCGATCGGGTCGTTAAGCTCGGAGTAGGCGTTGGCAAGCTCCCAGCCGTTCATGAAGAACTCGAAACGCTCAACGTAGTCGGGTGCGTCGGGTTTTCTCTTCGTAAGGGGTGAAATCTCAACGGGGTGATCCATGAGGAACGTGGGCTGAATCAGCTTGTCCTCAACGTATTCCTCAAAGAACAGGTTGAGAATATCGCCTCTCTTGTGTCTGTCCTCAAATTCGATACCCTTTTCCTTTGCGAGAGCCTTAGCTTCCTCATCTGTTTTAATATTCGTAAAGTCAACGCCCGCGTATTTCTTAACGGCGTCGATCATTGTTATACGCTCAAACGGCTTGCCGAGATCCATTTCGACTCCGTTATATGTGATTTTGGTCGTGCCGAGAACCTCTTTGGCAACGGTTCTGTAAAGGTTTTCGGTCAGGTCCATCATGCCGTGGTAATCGGTATAAGCCTGGTAAAGCTCCATGAGGGTAAACTCGGGATTGTGTCTCGTGTCAAGTCCCTCGTTACGGAAAACTCTGCCTATCTCGTAAACGCGCTCCATACCGCCGACGATAAGTCTTTTAAGATAGAGTTCAAGCGAAATACGAAGTTTTAAATCCTCGTTAAGAGCGTTGAAATGCGTCTCAAACGGTCTTGCCGCCGCACCGCCCGCATTCTGAACGAGCATGGGGGTTTCAACCTCGATAAAGCCCTCGGAATCAAGATATCTTCTGATAGCGCGGATGATAAGCGAACGTTTGATAAACGTGTCCTTAACGTCCGGATTCATGATAAGATCGAGATATCTCTGACGGTAACGCGTGTCGGTGTTGGTAAGTCCGTGATACTTTTCGGGCAGCGGGAGAAGCGATTTTGTAAGAAGCTTAACGCTCTTTGCATGAATCGAAATCTCGCCCGTCTTTGTCTTGAATACAAAACCCGTAACCTCTACGATATCGCCGATATCATATTTTTTGAAGTCGGCGTATTCCTCCTCGCCGATGTCGTCGCGTCTTACATAAACCTGGATTTTGCCGTCGCGGTCGTTGATGTTAATAAATCCCGCCTTGCCCATGGGGCGTTTGGACATGATTCTGCCCGCTACGGAAACGTCTTTATTTTCAAGCTCGTCGAATTTTTCGGCAATGTCTACGGTATGGTACTCCTGGTTTGCCGTCGTAATTTTAAACGGATCCTTGCCGGCTTTCTGTAAATTTTCGAGTTTTTCAACTCTTATTTTTCTTAATTCGTTAACGTTAACTTCCTGCTCGGCAGGTATCTGATTCTTTTTTTCATCCGCCATATCCGCGTTCTCCTTAAATTATAAAAATGAATATACAGTCACGGCGGACGACCTGCGCCCGCCTGAATGATTATTTCGAAATCTCGTCGATAACGACTTCCGTCATACCCGAGGGAGTCTCAATCTCGACAACGTCGCCGACCTTATGACCGAGAATACCTTTGCCTACGGGCGACTCGTCGGAGAGTTTGCCTGCAAGGGGATCCGCCTGGGGAGAGCCGACGATATGATAGTGAACCTGCATGCCGGTCGATTTGATGGTAAGTGTGACCTTGGAGCCGACGTGAACTGTATCGGTGGAGAGCGCGCTCTCGTCAATTATCTTAACGTGCTGGAGGGTGTACTCAATCTCTGTAATCTGAGCCTCAAGTTTACCCTGCTCGCTCTTAGCCTCGTCGTACTCGCTGTTTTCGGAAAGGTCGCCGAATGATTTAGCTTCCTTAATCTTCTCCGCAACCTCTGCACGGCGCGTAGTTCTGAGGTATTTTAATTCCGTCGTAAGCTCGTCTACGGCGGCTTGTGTTAATACGAATTCGTCTGCCATTATTATTTCTTCCTTTCAAAAAAGGTGTATTTTTTTACATAACACTATACGGTATATTATAAATAAAAAGGTGCGCGGTGTCAAGTGTTAATTAAGCCGAACGTCCCGAATCCGAATCAAAACAAAAGCCCCGAAACATAGCGCTTCGGGACGTTGCAGACTGTCGATAAAGCACCTGAACCACGCCTTAAAGACACGTTATGTTTTGTTATATCAGCAAAAAAAGATTTTTATTGATTAATTGCAAACATGTTTTGATTTTTAATGAAATGCCTCGAAACCTGATGATTTCGAGGCATTTGCGTTTTTCGTTTTTTCCTCGCTGCGGTACTTTTGTACAGCGACGCTCGGAAGAAAACGAAATTCAGGCACATTCTCGACAGTCTCCCGTTTATTTAGGCAGTTCCGATTCAAGTGACTTCGAAAGTCTCGCGGCGTATCGCAGTACCGCGCGGGCTTCCGCCGCCGATATTTTACTGTTGGAGTCGATATCCGCCGCGGCGCTCGTTACCTCGTCGGGACTTTCAAGACGGGCGGAGATTCGAAGAATTCGTCTTGCGTCGGCGGCTGTAATCTTGCCGTCGGCTTCGGTATCGCCCTTGACGATAACGGTATACTCGTCGTCTCCGTGCTTAAATTTCATGCCGTTATAGACAAGACCGTTTTTATCGTTTTCAATCTTTATGCCGTCTGTAAACATCGCGATAAAGTCGTCAAGAGTCATTCCGCTCGCCTTTTCGAGTACAACCGAAACCGTCTTTTTAACCTTATCGAGAACCTGTTTACAACCCTCGACGAGTGACAACTCTTTTTTACCGTCGGGTTTGGTTGTCGGTTCATCAGGTTTATTTGTCGTAGGTTCGTTCGGATTTTCTGTCGGCTTCTCGGTAGGCTTTTCCGTTACGGGAGATGTAGGCTTCTCTGCGGGTTTAGTCGTGTTGTCTGTCGGCTTCTCCGCCGGCTTATAGTCGGGGTCGGATGCGGAGCATACGGTACACTTGCCGTTTTCGAACTTATGACCTGATGCCGGAATCTCTTTCTGCGCTATCAGCACAACACCGCAAACCGAACACTTAGTTCCGTCGGTAAGGCCTTTTTCTGTACAAGTCGCAGATTTACCCTTTACAGTCTCCGACTTGTGACCGAGCATAGGAATTTCCTTCTGCGC
>JALEQX010000067.1 GCA_022763825.1 Oscillospiraceae bacterium
AAAGTCGAACTCATAAGGTTTATATCCATCCTCTTTCCGCTTCGACTGCGTTAAAGAAACTTGAAAGCCGTTAGGCTTCCGGCGTTCCTTTGCCTTGCCGAAACGAAAATATGATGAATCTAAACTGCTTCGCACCCAAAAAACAGCGGATTGCGTCTATGGGGACGGTTCTTTTTCGTAGGAATACTGGCGTATTTCAAGGAAAAAACCGTTTCGGGTATTCTGTATGTCTAAAAGTTTACATCTGATTGCAAGTATAGCTGTGTTTAACAAGGATGAAAACGCAGGCAGGCTGTCGCCTGTCAAGTTTGAAGACCCAGTTAAACACGGTCAGACGACGCAATGCTTGTAAGGTTTTAGGCATACAGAGTACCAAAGACGTGAGGCGGTGCGTTTTGGGCTTATGCGGTTCGGCTCTCTTTTGCTATACTGAAAAAAACGCCCCGCATTATAGCGGAGCGTATATTTTTAATTCATCAGCCGTTCTGACCGTTCTGACCGTTCTGATTATTATCGTGATACGGGTCGTACGGATTATTCTGATCAGTCTGCTGGGGATTGGGATCTTGATTCTGATAAGGCGCCTGCTGATAACCCTGCTGAGAATTAGCATTCTGATAGGGAGCGCCGTTCTGCTGATAGGGAGCACCGTTCTGATTGTAACCCTGCTGATAGGGAGGCTGATTCTGCGAATAAGGAGATTCTGCGGGATTCGAATAGAAGCTGTTACCGCTCAAATCGAAACCTGCGTCAACGAGCTTGTTAAGGTCGTTCTGCATGAGGATATAATCAACGATTCCAAAGCCGAAAATGCCGATAACAAGATAAATAATCGAATTGTCGTTATGCTCGATACCTTTTTCATGCAAACCGTCGCTCAATTTCTTCTCCGCAAGATAAAATCCCACAAACGGGAGGAAAATGATGAGCAGAACCTCCAGCAAACCGTCGTCATTCATATCCTTTACGTGAACCGCGTCCTTACCGAGCTTAACGCCCCAGTAAATACCGTAAATTCCGCAAGTGACAATCGTGAGCAGTACGCATTTTACCAAATCTCTTTTTTCGATTACCATAAATAACACCACCGTAAATTTTGATTTTTTAGCAAAAGAAAGACAAACCCCATAAGCCCAAAACGCACCGTCTCACGCCTTTGGTACTCTGTATGCCTAAAACCTTACAAGCATTGCGTCGTCTGACCGTGTTTAACTGCGTCTTCAAACTTGACAGGCGACAGCCTGCCTGCGTTTTCATCCTTGTTAAACACAGCTATACTTGCAATCAGATGTAAACTTTTAGACATACAGAATACCCGAAACGGTTTTTCCTTGAAATACGGCAGTATTCCTACGAAAAAGAACCGTCCCCATAGACGCAATCCGCTGTATTTTGGGTGCGAAGCAGTTTAGATTCATCATATTTTCGTTTCGGCAAGGCAAAGGAACGCCGAAAGCCTAACGGCTTTCAAGTTTCTTTAACGCAGTCGAAGCGGAAAGAGGGTGGATATAAACCTTATGAGTTCGACTCTCTTTTGCTATGCCTGAAATGCTCCGCCCAGTCCGAAGCTTACGGACAGAGCCTCGTTGACCTTCGTCATCTCGCCGTCGCCGAGCGCACCCATGCGTTCTTTGAGCCTCTTTTTATCGAGCGTTCTGACCTGCTCGAGCAAAATGACAGAATCTTTTGCAAGCCCGCATCCGTCCGCGTTTACGCGGATATGAGTGGGCAGTTTGTTTTTGTACTGCTGGCTTGTAATCGCCGCCGCAATTACCGTGGGGCTGAACTTATTTCCCACATCGTTCTGGACTATAAGTACAGGTCTTATACCTCCCTGCTCCGAGCCTACGACGGGGCTTAAGTCGGCATAATAAATATCTCCTCGTTTTACAGTCATTTTTTTCACCGTCCGTAAAATATTTATGACCTTTCGTCAATAATAGTTTTACCTGTTTTTCATGTTAATAATCACACGGAGAAAAAAATATACGGGGACGTTTTTTTTAACGCCCCCGCGGTGCAGAGAATAACGGAAAATATCAAATTTAAATAGTCAAATATGCACTATCCGCCGTTCTCCGGAAATTGCGTGTTAAATTAATTAATAAATATTTTATTGCATTAATAAGAATATTAAAATACACTCCCCAGCGAATCAAGAACTCTCGTCGGCGTAACGGAATTCTCCCCATAACGATTCTTAACGTAATCGCCCGCGAGTGAATGTATATACACGCCCGCGCAGGAAGCGTCAAACGAAGAGAGTCCGCGGCTGACAAGCGCAGTGATAATACCCGTCAGAACGTCTCCCGAACCGCCTCTTGCCATACCCGGATTACCCGCGGAATTAACGAATATTCTGCCGTCGGGAGAAGCAACAACCGTATTCGCGCCTTTTAATACGAGCGTAACGCCGTACTGCTCGGCAAAGCTTTTTGCCGAAAGAATTCTGTCCGACTGAATCTCGGATATGCTTTTAGACGTAAGTCTCGACATTTCACCGGGGTGCGGAGTCATGATGATATCGCATTTTGACCTTACAAGTATATCTTTATTCAATGAAACGTTATTTATTCCGTCTGCATCGATAATAACGGGATTTTTTGAATTCAAAAGTACAAATTCGCTCAAGACGGCGGTATTTTTATCAACTCCGATACCGGGACCTATTGCAATTACGCTCGATTTATTCATATATTCGTATATTTTTTTTAAAGCCCGGGGCGAAAATCTGCCGTTATTATCAGACTCCATGGGCAGAATCAGAGGCTCCGAGAGTCTCGGCGCGAGAGCGGAATATATTTTATCGGGGAATCCGGCATATACTATGCCGGCTCCCGCTTCGACCGCGCCCCTGACAGCGAAGTATGCGGCTCCCGACATATTGTAACTGCCGGCAAGTATCAGAGCTTTGCCGAAATCGCCCTTATTAGCGTCGGTTCTGCGTTTGGGGATGAGCGAATTCAAATCGTTTTTACCGAGAGTAAAATAATTTTCATATAATTCCGGGCAGAAATTTTCGTCAATTCCGATCGAGACAGCTTCGGTCTCACCGCATAAATTATGAGCGAACACGTGCGCCGGCTTGAACGCGTGCATAGTTATCGTAACATCCGCATTAAAATAAACGCCGTTATTCTCCCCGTCCGACGTTACACCCGACGGGATATCCACGGCAAAACGTCTGCGTTCTCTTAAATTCGCAGTGTTAAAAAGCTCTTCGAGTGCTCCTGTTATGATTCCGGTAAAGCCTATACCGAACACCGCGTCTACAATAACGGAGCTTTTGTTAACGGCTGCAAGACACTGTCCGCCGCTTTCGGTATAATCATAAACCGTAACGTCTCCGAGATACTTTTCCCGCATCTTAACGCACAGCTCGTTTTTGTTTTCGCCGAGCGCGAGGATTACGGACACATCATCATATCCGCGTTCTTTAAGATACCCCGCGATTACGAATCCGTCTCCGCCGTTTTTGCCTTTTCCGCACAGAACGGTTATTGTTTCATTTGTATTTATATATTTTTCAATAACCTTCCCCGCATTCTCACCCGCGTTTATCATCATCGTTTCATAGCTTAATCCGTTTTCGTTCGCCTTTGACTCCAAAAGGCGCATATTATCGGCTGTTATGACTTTCATATTCAATCATTCTTTCTTAAAAAAATCAAAATTATAAAAAACCATTGTAATTTTGTCTCCTATGTTATATAATACATGATGTAGAGTTGTTATTTCAAGAGGTGATTTTTCATGACAGACAAAACTATACAGTTTAAGCTTCAGAATTCTAAGGATGATCAGATTAAGGAAATGCTGTCCGGCGTTTATGACGCGCTTGAGGAAAAAGGCTATAATCCGATAAGTCAGATTGTCGGCTACATTCTCTCGGAAGATCCCGCATATATTACAACCCATAATAATGCGCGCAATATGATTCTGAAAATTGACCGTTATGAATTATTGCAATCACTTATTAAGAATTATCTTGGCAAATAAGAAAGGTTGACTTTAATGGCAGAAAATAAAGACGTTAAGTTCCTGACGTACAAGAACAGACCGCTCGTCAGATGCGGTAAAACCCTGTATTACGGCAACATGTCCGACCCGTATGTCGTAATGCTTCAGATATGCAATACGAGAAATATCGGGGACAGCGAGGTTTCGGGCAGAGTTACCGTTCAAATGCTCAACACCGACCCGACCGTCCGTCCGAGAGAGCGCATTGCGAAAAAATGCGAAAGACAGGGACTTTATCAGGCTATGGATATCGCATCCATTTGGCTTGACAGAATGTAATTGTTTTAAGTAAGAATTTACGGAGACGTTTTTTTGAACGTCTCCGTTTTCTTTTGCACATCTTTTCATTTTACGGTCTTTTAATTTTTATTTAAGTCTATTGAAATTTAATTTATCTCGGTGTATAAATAATGTATTAATATATATACGGGTGATGATTATGAAAAAGACGGCCGCTGTTATTTTGGCTGTGATTATTGCGCTGTCGTTTGCTTCGTGTTCTTCGGGAGCGCCCGAGGAGCCGTCAATGGATATTATTCAACAGGTATTCAGCGACAATCTTGATTCCGAAACTTATTACGCGGACAACCATACATCGCTGAAAACAAATACGCTGTTTAATTATATGAATAACATCGATAAAAAACAGACCGAATGGTTTTTTGACTACTCGTCGTCGAACGGAAATCTCGAGATTGCAATCATAAAGGTCAAGAAAGAGAGTTATTTAAACACTGCAAAACAGATACTCGACGCGCACTCGGTCGAAAATATCGAGTACAGCGGCACTGATTATGAAACGGCAAAACAGGTCGAAACCTCCGTTTTTATATATCAGAAATACGCAGTGCTTTTTAAATCAATCGACATTATTGCACTTAAAAATAATTTCTTTACGTTTATGTCGACCGGCACGCTTCCGTCAACATCGACAACGGAAATATCTTCAGAGAGTAAAATCGCCGACGTTACGGCATCGACATCACACTCCGCCGTTCTTTCAACGTCAACCTCGCCGTACGAAAACTGAAAAATCTAAAAAAAACTTGCACAAACTTTTAAACAGCAAAGTCCGAAAATAATCTCTTTTTCGGCACATTGCAATAATTTATGCACTATTTATTGTGCAAATACAACAAATACCAATTTATAGCTTAAAAGAATTTATTGAGCTTTGTAATTTTAATCGCTTTAATTCTTTGTACATCTTCAACAAATTCAAAACCGCTCATTTGTGCAACATGCCTTGACAAATCAAAAAAAATGAGTATAATGAAGGTACAAAAGAAAAAGGAGTGATTCAATATGAAGAGTTACATTGCAGAATATGAACAGAAGCTTATTAAGGAGATTGAAAACGGTAAGTTTTTCTCATTAAAGACGCTTCGCAAAGTCATCGAGCTTGATTCTCTCATAAAGACATATAAATAAACGTCTTTCGGTTGAGAGAACCGACTCCTTGATAAATAATTCCGGCGAAATTCCGGTTTGCATATATTCCGCCTGAGCGCGGAGAACATAAAAAACAAGGCGTACCGTAAAATCTGCGGTACGCTTATTTTTTATATAATCAGTCATTTTCGACGTTTAGTATCGACATAAATTCCTCGCCGGTTATCGTCTCTTTTTCATAGAGATACATCGCGAGTTTATCGAGTTTATCTCTGTTTTCAGTCAAAATTCGTTTTGCTTTTTCATGCTGTTTTTTCACAAGCTCGACGACCTTTTTGTCTATTTCCTTTTGCGTGTCGGCGGCACACGTAATCGACGTATCGCCTCCGAGGTACTGATTATTGACAGTCTCCATTGCAACCATATCGAACTCCTCGCTCATACCGTAGCGCGTAATCATGGCGCGGGCAAGTTTCGTGGCTTGTTCGATATCGTTTGACGCACCCGTCGTAATTTCGTTAAATACAACCTCTTCCGCTGCGCGTCCGCCGGTAAACGTTGCGATTTTATTCTCTATTTCCTCTTTTGTCATCAGATAGCGGTCGTCCTGCTCAACCTGCATGGTATATCCCAGCGCGCCCGAAGTTCTGGGAATAATCGTGATTTTCTGAACGGGGGCGGAATGAGTCTGCATGGCGGCGACCAGAGCGTGACCGATTTCGTGATATGAAACGACCTTTCGCTCCTTATCGGACAGAACTGTATTTTTCTTCTGATAACCTGCGATAACAACCTCTATACTCTCCTCGAGGTCAGACTGGCACACGGATTTTCTGCCGTTTCTGACCGCGCGCAGGGCGGCTTCGTTGACCATGTTCGCAAGCTCCGCGCCCGAAGCGCCCGAAGCCATACGTGCGATAGCGTGAAAATCAACATCGGGAGCAACCTTTATTTTCTTAGCGTGGACTTTGAGTATAGCCTCTCTGCCGTTTAAGTCGGGAAGCTCTACGGGAACGCGCCTATCGAATCTGCCGGGACGCGTAAGCGCGGGATCGAGCGATTCGGGACGATTTGTTGCGGCTAAAATAATTACTCCGTTGTTACCCTCGAATCCGTCCATTTCGGTCAGAAGCTGGTTGAGCGTCTGCTCCCTCTCATCGTTCGAGCCGAGAGCGTTATCACGCTTTTTGCCGATTGCGTCAATTTCATCGATAAATACGATACACGGTGCTTTTTCCTTCGCCTGTTTAAATAAATCGCGGACTTTTGAAGCACCCATTCCGACGAACATTTCTACAAATTCGGAACCTGAAATTGAGAAAAACGGAACGCCCGCCTCGCCCGCTACAGCCTTTGCAAGCATTGTTTTTCCTGTTCCCGGAGGGCCTACTAAGAGCAGACCTTTAGGCATCGACGCGCCGACGTCGGTGTATTTTTCGGGATTATGAAGATAATCGACTATTTCGGCAAGATTCTCTTTCGCCTCGTCCTCGCCCGCTACATCGTCAAATCTAATGCCCTTTGTCGACTGTACGTAAACTTTAGCGTTGCTTTTGCCCATACCGAAACTCATAGCGTTTTTACCGCCCGCATGTTCGGCAAGTTTTTTACTCATATACTGACCCAAGCAGATAAAGAAAATCAGCGGAACGCCGAAACTGAGCAGATAACTCAGCACGGGCGACATTGTTTTATCTATATTCTTTGTAAACTTCGCCCCGCTGCGATATAGGCGCTCCGTAAGATTCGGGTCGTCCATAACGCCGGTTTTGTAAATTTTTTTATCGGTATCGCTGAACAGAATTTCCGAATCCTCAATCTCAACTTCAGAAATTTTCTTTTCCTCAATCATTTTCATGAAAGTGCCGTAATCAACCTCGCTGACTCTGCTTTGAGAAATCAACGGCATAACAATTAAGTTAAAAAGCAGAAGAACGACAAGAGCAATCGTATAGTAAAACACAAGCGGTTTTTTAGGGGGCTTAACTTCTTTCATAACGCGTCTCCTTTTATATTTGAACAGAATTTCAAACTGATTTTTGTAATATTATTACACGTCAAAATTAAATTAATGTAAACAAAAAAACGGGATCGACCCGATTATCGAATCAATCCCATTATTCTTCTGTTCAATTTAAAAAGAAACGGCCGAAATTTTATCGAATGAATCCAAATATGTTTAAAAAAGAGCCAAACCGCGCTTTTTTCGCCGATATTCTTTCCCCGTCTGACCGCGCCGACGGCTTTTGCCAAAATATCCTCTTTTTTTATCGGACCCTCTTTATACGTCTGTGCGTCGCCCGTGAAAAAAAAAGCCCCGCCTTTTATCTTTACAATTCGATGCAGAACGCACTGCCCGTTTTCCCTTACGAAAAACGCAATGTCCCCGCGTTTTAAATTATCCGCCCGCGAGAGAATAACGCAGTCGCCCTCGGAATTGAGAAACGGTCTCATGCTCCCGCCCGTAACGAGAATACGGACATTCCCTCCGTTTTTTACCGACTCTTTTAATATGGGTATAAAAGTCTCGGGTTCTACGGTCTTTTCTTCAAAATTCTGCATATAAACCGCCTCCCCGTCAGTTTTTCGCTCATATAGCTTATATATATAAATAGTATAATATATTATTACATCTGTCAACATCCAAAAAATTAAGAAATCATCTTTTTTTCAAAAAACTATTGACTTTTTATCTGATTTGTAGTATATTATTTAAGCACTGAGAAATGTAAATATCGCGGGATAGAGCAGTTGGTAGCTCGTCGGGCTCATAACCCGGAGGTCGTTGGTTCAAATCCTTCTCCCGCAACCATATCGAGTGGATGTAACGGATTTCAGTTACATCCACTTCTGTTTTTATCATTATGTACGGAGTAGGCATTATGCCTGCTCCGTTTTCTCATCTTCAGGGACTTCATATTCTTCACCGTACTCCTCCGGGAACAGCTCTTTCAGATTCTCCGACGGCTCGCAGGAAACATACTCCACGGCAACACCCTCGCGGATATCGGCGGTGTAGTTCGGATGACACTGCGTGGGGTCAATGTCCAGATACCCAACGAACTTGTAGTAAATGACAAGGCGTTGGGTCTTATTTTTGCCCGTACCCTGCACTTCGTACACGTCGATGTGGTCGATCAGCTCGTTGAGCACCTGCTTGGTCAGCGTACGCATTTCCATGAACTTGCGAATGGCACGGATGAACTCCTCCCGCTCGCTTTCCTTTTCGCCCATTTCGGCAAGCTTCTTGCGCAGCTTCAGAATCTT